>WRKB01000177.1 GCA_009778295.1 Betaproteobacteria bacterium
GCATCTCGGAGCGCATCATGGCCTTGATGATCTCCCTGTCCGCCAGCTTGGCAAGCAGGGCGGCGTAACAATCCGGGCACAGGTGGACGCCATGCTCGACTACGGCGTCGCGGCCCGGCAGATGAGGGCAGGTCTTGACCTTTTGTGGTTCCATGTGGCATCCTCTGTTTTTTGTCCGCTTCACTTGGCCGGAGGGCGTATTCCGGCGCACCGCATGAGCATGATGTCATACCGGCGGCCCAGCTCGCCCATCAGCTCCGCCACGGGGATGTCTCCCAGGGAGCGGGTGAGCAGCCTCGGTTCCCGGCCGGTTTTGATCCACAGCGGCGACACCCCATACTGCTCGACCAGCACCACCAGCCAGTTGGCCGGGATGGCCCTGGCCCTCCGCTGCACATCCCACACGCTAGACTGCTTGACGCCCAGCGCCGCGGCCAGCGCGGTTTGCGACCCGGCCCCGGCAGCCTGCATCACGCGCTGCCATGCGGCATCAAAGTCATACCCAGCCCGGCTCATTGATCTGGTCATTCAGCCCGTTCACATCCGCTCAAGTTCGTCGGGCCAGGCGGAAATTCGCAGGCCAGAATAGAATTCTATCACCAGGCGGGTGCCGGCATAACCCACAACCACCGCTGAGTAGTAGCCCCGGTGTCCGGGAATATACCGCACGTCGTCGCCGACGGAAAAATCATCGGGATTCATGCGGCCACCTCCTGAATTTCCAGACCTTTCGGCTTGGGACCGGTCAGCACGTCACGCGGTTCGGGCAATAGCTCCACCGGCAGATCAGGCCAAGCCACGAGGATGGCTTGATGATGCCGCACAGGCATACGATTTTTCCCAACCGAAATTTGCATTGCCGACGCGGTAACCCCGCATACGCGGCCAATGTCAACGAACGTGACGTTGTGCAGGTACATCCAGCGCCTCAAGTCGGCCACCCGGATATTTCCTTGAGGTTGACTTAGTGTTTTGTTAGCATCCAAAATAGATTCCATGCTTATTTCCATTTGAAGGGACAATCATGCGCTTCGCATACAAAACAGACGTTGGCACGTTTACGATTGCGCCAGACAGATCGGGCTACTGGACTCTTTTTATTGGCAGCGAAGGACTTGGAAGTTACGCGACGCCGGAAATGGCGGCAGATGACGTTTTTATGTGCGAGTCCGGGCATTGGGAATGGGATAGACGGCTCATAGTCTACCACCCCTGCGACCTGAGCGAATGGACACAGTTGTATTGAACGGCCCTGGGCCTGTTTGAACAGGGCGAGCAACAACTCCTGTTTCCGGCGCAAGAGCGCTCGGGGATATATCCCCAGCCCAGCGCCATCCAGGGCCATCAAGTTATCTTTGCCAACCAGGTTCTCTGCCAGAATACGGAACCTGGAGATAGATGCTGGCATAAACGGCTCCATTTGTAGGTTTGCGGTCAAGTTGGGATGACGAATAAACCTATAAACAAAATGGAGGCTTTATGTCAACAAGTAGATGCAAAATAAATGATTTAAGCGCTGATGAAATATCTAACAAGATAGAATCATTAATAAAATATTTGAAAAAAACAGGGATCGACCTGGATGCATACTCGGGTTTAAAGCGGCAGAGCAAGTCTCAATATAAAACTCGGGGCAGGCTCCCTTCCTTTGCCACACTCTTTTTTTGGGCCACGGAACTGGACGTGAACCTGCACTGGTTGCTCCTGAATGAAGGCCCGATGTTCCGCAAGGAAATACGGGACGCGGTGAAGCGGAGCGAAGAGGCGGAAGAGCGTATCCGGGAGCTTAAATACACTGTGGAACTGCAAAAAGAAAAAATCGAACAGCTTGAAAAACAGGATGGTTTTTTGAAGACGGCTGTCCTTGGCGCGGGCACTGCTGCCCGTTCATCGCACATAGACACTGATCGGTAGACAAAAAGATGAACAACACGCAGAAACATTCGCAAAGGGTCGAGAGGGGTGGCGCATGGGGCAAGACATTATGCCGAAAATAGTAACGGCAGCTCTTCTCCTGTGCACGGCCTGGAGCATTATCGGGCTTTTTAAGCCAAATGCGGTGCTTTTTTTCGCGCATCCAACTCATAAAAGAAGCCGCCCGCTTGCCTTCATGCTGCCGCTCTTCTATGGACTATGTATTTTTATTTTAGCGTTATGCATCAGCGTGAAAGCAGATCGCCTTCATGTTGGCGCACTGCTCATAATCGGCGGGTTGCTTGTTGTCAGCTTGGGCGGACTAGCGATGGTAATTTCACGACTCCGCCGTGAGAAGCCAAGCGGCAAGCCAGCGCAGGAACAAACTCTGTACCAGGTCACTCCAGACAAGCTCGGCTTTTGGGGCCGCCTTAACGCACGGCTAAAAAAGGCCGAAGCCGAAGCGAAAGAGAGAAAGCTACGCAATATTCAGGTTTGGAATTCCAAATATACAGGGAAATACACTCTCGATCTCATTGACTGCGAATGCACCTGTCCTGATTGGGAAAAGCGCAGGGCGTGGGCACCGCCTGAAACACCGTTCCTTTTGTGCAAACATTTGGTGTCCCATTTTGTCCATAATATGAAAACCGAAGAATGGCCGGAATGGATGAAGCCCTATTTTCACCACATATTCAATCAGGCCTTGGATGGCAAAGGCATGCCCGTCTGGTGCCCGGACGGAGCAGAAACAGGCTCGCATAATAACCACCAGTACATTATCTCAGCGTGCCAGGAAGAATACCCGTGGATGAGCATCCTCACCGGCATGGGGAGATTTGGCTATAATGTGGAAACGCGCCACTGGGCCAAAAGGGAAAAGCCGGAGGATACCAAGTGGTTCATTGATAAGGCTAGGGAACTGTCCGGCAAATCCTTTGGAATATCTAGCGAAGATGAAGCCGATGATACCAGAGACGAGCAGCCAACGCTGAAATCAGAATGGCTTCCCGAATGGAAGGACACGCTCAAATATCTTCTCGGAGGCACATTTTCCAAAGCTGAGGAAAAAGAATACCGAGAGCTTTTCGGCGGCGACAACGAATGTCGCTTCAACCTGACGATGTTTCTGTCACGAGTAAAAAGCGGGCCAACGTGTATCCACGCTACGCAGGATGATTACTACCGACCACGGTATGAAACTCTTGCCGACACAGGTGCGGTTCTGTCCGGGAAAAACATACCTCCATCACGCTGGCTGACGGCTTTATCCATGCAGGAAATGCGTGCTCTTGCAGCTGTAATGCATTTGCCCAAAAGCCGAAGTAAACAACAATTGATAGACGCCGCCATTGCCGCTGGCGATGCAGCTATTGAAGCTGCTTGGCAGTCAACAGGTATGGATATCGACGATCTTTTTCTGTTTGACGCTGAAGCGGTTAAAAACCTCGTTGCTCAGTGAACCTCTGCGGCGATGCTCTGAAAAACTCGATAAAAAAGAGGGGCACAGATGAAAAACGCATTCCGGCCGTTCGCCCTTGTTCTGTTTTTGATTGCACCCCTCCCCGCCTTCTCCGGACCACTTGAAGATTGCGCGGAGTACGCAATGACAAGGAAACCATAATTCATGTGCCTGAAAGAACAGCAACGGAAACTCTGCAACGAATGTAAAAAAAGAACCAAATGGCTGAGGGCATTCTTGAACGAAGCCAAGGGTTGGATATTTTCCGGTTTACTTTTAGCATTTATTCTTTTCTGGGTGTGCTGTATTTCAAAAACTATTCCGAAGCTGGCTTATTCGGTGCTTGACCCTTATCCATTTCTTTATTTCACCTATTCATCTATTTGTTTAGCAACACTTGGGTCTTGTGGAGTGAATGCTCCACCGGCTCAAGCCGGTGGTTTCGATTAACAGCTAAAGCTGGCGATTGCGGCTAAAAGCCACGCACTGTCGGCACAAATGCAAAGGATTATGCTTCGCTCTCTACCTTGAATCGCTATCATCACGGTTTTGCTGTGCAATATAGGCCTTGATCGCTTCGTCAGTAACGTTACCGCTGCTACAGCAAAAATACCCCCGAGCCCAAAGATGACGGCCCCAATACTGACGACGCAACAATGCAAAACTATGAAGCATATATGGCCCCGCCCTGGAGTCAACTTGTGGGAGCTTTTACCCTTGAACCTCTGGACCAAGCGGCTTATCGTTACGTGCTGAAGCTGCCAGCTAAAGCTGGGGGTTTTAACCCTCCCAAAATGTGACAATAAATATCGTATGCATCGACATAAAGGATTACGCGATAAGAGCGCTTCGATCAGCATTTGATATTGGAGCTTTTTTCTGTAGCTGCGCATTCATCATGTTTTTTGTTTTTGAATCTGACAAGCCTATACTTATCATTCCAATACTATTTTGTTTTGTATCCCTGTTTGGAGTTTTTTGGCTTGGTTATAATATTGACACCCAATTGTGGGATAAAGGCATTCCAAGTTCACGGCACAAAGCAAAGGTTATCCCACTTGGAGTTTTAGCATTCAGTATTTTGCTCATAGTGTTATTTAGCCCACATAAAGAACAGTGTTATCATGACAAACCTTCCAGGTATGCTCGTGTTTGCGCTCAAGCTATATGAGTTTTTCGCAAAAAAAGCCGCGCACAGGGCGCGGCTCGGAAAGGTAGGGATGGGAAAATTTACTTGTCTGGCGGCTGCATCCGCGCTGCGGCGGCCTCC
>WRKB01000178.1 GCA_009778295.1 Betaproteobacteria bacterium
GATGCATGAGGTACAGCCGCGCCGTACACGGGGAGAAAAGAGAATAGCTTTCATACATGGAAGCCAGAGTCATGGCGGGCGCGTTTCGCCATGCAATCGGAATTCCCAAAGAGAGAAAATCCGCGCGTCCTGGCCGAAGGGGCGGCATATGCCTTGTTGTATTATTTGACGTGGCGCGCAAGTGGCGTATAAACACATACAGGACGGACGCAGCTTGCTGCGTCCGCATGCAGGTGACCCTGCATCCGTTACCGCGAACTTTTATCACCAAGAGGTGGTGCATGTCAAATATTGTGCTTGTCGGTGCCCAGTGGGGCGATGAGGGCAAGGGCAAAATTGTGGATCTGCTCAGCGCGGACATTGACGTCATTGTTCGTTTTCAGGGCGGCAACAATGCCGGGCATACCCTCAACGTCGGCGGGGAACGGCATATCCTGCACCTTGTGCCTTCCGGTATTCTGCACCCTGCAACCCTCTGCCTGATCGGCAGCGGTGTGGTGCTGGACCCTGCTGTGTTTCTGGAAGAAGTGGATAAACTGGCTTCCAAGGGTGTGGATGCCAGCCCGGCCAAAATCAAGATCAGTAATAAGACCCACCTCATCATGCCCTACCATAAAGCGTTGGATGCCGGACGCGAACTTTCTCTCGCCGGGCGCAAGATAGGCACCACTGGCCGGGGTATCGGCCCCTGTTATGAGGACAAGGTAGCTCGTGTGGGGCTGCGCGCCGCCGATCTCCTTGATCCTGATCGGGTGCGTGCAAAAATCGCCTCCGCCCTGCTGGAAAAAAATGCCCTGCTCACCGCGCTCTACAAAAGAGAGGCCATGGATCCGGACGCCGTGTTTGCACAGCTTATGCATCTCGCCCCGCGCATCACTCCCTACCTTGCGGATGTGTCTTTCGAGCTTGAGGCTGCCTGGGCCGCCGGAAAGAGCGCCATGTTCGAAGGCGCGCAGGGCGTTCATCTGGATATCGATCACGGCACCTATCCCTTTGTCACCTCGTCCAATACCGTTGCCGGGAACGTCTCTGCCGGAACCGGAATCTCCATGCGCTGCATCGACAGGGTGCTCGGCGTTGTTAAAGCCTATACCACGCGCGTGGGGGCGGGGCCCTTTCCTGTTGAGCTGTTTGACGCCACAGGCGATCATCTGCAAAGCAGGGGGGATGAATTTGGCGCAACCACAGGCCGTAAACGCCGTTGTGGTTGGCTGGACGTGGTGGCTCTGCGTGAAAGCGTACGCTTATGCGGTTTTACGGAATTCGCTCTTACCAAACTGGATGTGCTTGCCGGCCTGAAGGAAATCCATATTTGCACCGCATACGGATATAACGGACAACGCCTGCAATATCCGCCCCAAAAGGAAGGCGCCATGGCGGAAGCGAGGCCCATCTATGAAACCATGCCCGGCTTTGACGAAGATATCACCGGCCGTACGGATTGGGAAGAACTGCCTAGGGCGGCGCGCGACTATGTGCTGCGCATAGAGGAGCTGACCGGCATACGCGTCAGCATTGTATCCGTGGGACCGGAACGTGACCAGACTATCTTCCGCTGAAAACGCGCCTCAAAAATTGTGCCGGGAGCAGGCCCTGCATGCCTTCACTCCCGCTCTGGAACTTGCTTCTTCATGCCAATCCCTTTTGCGCCTTGCGAACACGCCGCCCCAGGTACTGCTGCTTGAGGGCGGCAGCGAGGAAGAGCGCTTCGCCATGGGGCGTTGGTGGGCTGCCTTGCTCAACTGCCCTGCGCGCGGTTTACAGGGGCCTTGCCTGAATTGTCCGGATTGCTTGCACATCGGCGCTGGAGAACATCTTGATCTTATCGCTGTGGACGGACGCATCTCTAACAAGGAGGATGAGGAAAATCCCGGCACGGTGCGCGCTCTGACCATGGAACGGGTGCAGAACCTGCGTAAACAGCTGGGCGAAGCCCCACACGGGACAGGCCGCCGCGTCGTTATTATGGCGGGTCTGGAAGCGCAGATCCGCATCGCGGCGGCAAATGCGCTGCTCAAGGTACTGGAAGAACCCTTGGCGAACTCGGTTTTTGTTCTGCTTGCCCCGCAAAGAGAACAACTATTGCCCACCCTGGTCTCACGTTCCTGGGTGCTTACTCTGCCTTGGTCGGCCACTGCGGAATTCTCTCCCGCAGCTCAGGAATGGGAAAGTGCCCTAGCCCGTTTTTTGGAAGAAGGCACAGGCTGGTTTGAGCGCACTTCCGTACGCGGTCTGGAACTCGTTCGTGTGCAGGAATTGCTGCTTGCCTGTCAGAAAAGCCTTGCCGCCGCCCTGGCCGGACAGACGGATCGGGAACTGGCCCGCTGCTTTGCTTCGCTTCTGGATGTAAACGGCATCCACGCTGCGGGAGAATTGCTCGGACGTATGCAGGATGCTTTGCAATATACCGTCAATCCCGCTCTGGCGGCGGACGCCCTGGCGACAGGATTTTATGCTCTCCTGCGGGTACCGCAGATAAGAACAGAAACGCATCGCCGCCATACGACGGTATGTAGCGGCAAGCAAGGGAAGATACAATAAGTCTCCGCTACTTGCACATTAGGAGAGAAGCGTATAAGGATACTGGAGTCACATCTGAAGCCGTACTACGATGGTGCCGCACCGCATTCACCAAATACCTCAGGCAGGTGAACAGTATGAAACGCGTTCTTCTCATCCTTCTTGGCATTGTTGCTTTAGGCGTGATCGGCGCAGTCGTTGCGTTCATGCGCCTGGATGCACAGGCCATACGGGATCAGGTCGCGGAAACCGTGCGTAGCGTTACAGGCAAACCCCTTATCATGCAGGATATTCCTCAAGTTTCCTTTATGCCTTTGGGTGTAAAATTCGGCGCCGCCTATTGGGGCGTCACCCCAGACGGCACGCTTGATCCTGCCGGCGGCATTTCCGCAGCCGTGAAAAGCGGCCAGGTCAGCGTGCAACTCCTGCCCCTGCTTTCGGGCAAAGTGTTGATCGACGAAGTGCGACTGGACAGCCCGGATGTTCAGATACGCCCGGAAAAAGGCGCTCCCCCCGCCAAGGCCGCGCCACCCAAAGCGCCAGACTCCAAAGCAGCTCCGGAACCACTCATTCCCCCCCAGGTGGAGATAGGTAAGCTCAGCCTGACGAATGCCTCCATTTATTTGGAAATGGACTCCGGGCAGAATATACGGCTGTCCAAGTTCGCGATGGAACTGGACAACCTGAAACCCGGCGCGGAAATGCGCCTGGATCTTTCCACCAATCTTGCCGTAAGCGCACCCGCGCTGGAAGGTATGCTTGCCCTTAAGGCCAAGGCGCGCTTGCAAACACAGAACTATGAACTTCGTGACATCACGTTGCGTTTTACGCCCGGTAAGGGAGTCGTGCCTGCGGCAGTAGGCGCGATTGACTTGGCTTTACAGGCAAATTACGAACTCAGCAGCGGCAAGCTCAATCTGGCTTTGTTTAGCCTGAGCGCACAAGGTTCAAAAATGGAGCTCACAGGCGATGCTGACACCAGAACGCTTGCTTTCGACGGCAAATTTAAAGTGGATAGCGCCCCCCGTAAGTTGGTACAGGCCTTGGGCGTAAGCCTGCCGTTTAAGAACGGCCTGGAAAGCTTCAAATTGCAAAGTTCCCTGGCAATAACGAACCAAGCGCTCAGTCTTGCTGCAATCCAGGGCATGCTGGATACCACCAGCATTGATGGTAAGTTGTCAGTGGATCTGAACAGGATGCATGTGGCCGGCAATCTGAATATAGGGGCGTTGAATTTGGATGCGCTTATGGCGTCCGTTCCCCTGTTGCCCGCTCCGCTGACTGAGGCGCTGGCCGCGTTGATCAGCCCGGCGGAAGCTCTGGCTGCTACAGAGCAGAAGCCCTCCAAAAAAGCTTCGCAACCGGCGCCGGCTGCCGCCCCGCCCGCCAGAGCCGTACAAGTGAACACCGTAGAACCAAAAACCCCGGATATCCCCCCTGCCGCTGCAAAAAGTGCTTTGCCCTCCGTGGATGTGGAACTGGCTTGCGCTTCGCTCACGGCTTCCAAACTCCAGTTCAAAGATATCCGTGCCAAAGTGCGCGGTCAGGGCGTATATCGTATAGAACCGCTGACCCTTAATCTGGGCACCGGCGGTACAATCAATTTGAATCTCGGTATTGATGCGCGCGCCATGCGCTACACTGCAGCAGGCAAAGTCAGCAATGTGGCAGTCGGTCCCCTGCTGCAGGCCATCCAGGGCAAACGCCCCGTGGAAGGCACCGCCAACCTCGATCTGGACAGTATCGCTGGCGCGGGAACCACCCCCAAATCCATACAGGCCAGCTTGTCCGGCAAGGGGTTGCTTACGGTGCATGGCATTGTGCTTAACGATGTGTCCATTCTGCCCAAGGACGCGCCCGCTGGATTGGGCAATCCGCCTACGCATTTCGAGCAGTTGACGGTACCCTTCACGGCCAGCAACGGAATCGTCACTTTGGCCCCTGTCACCCTGACTTCACCTACCGCCAATGCTAAAGGGCAAGGGATGGTGCGTTTGCCGCAAGAAAATATGGACTTCACAGCGGATATCAGCCTGCTAAAAATCGCTACCATTCCCGTGCAGGTTTCCGGCCCTTTCAGTTCTCTTTCTTACGGATTGGACGGCAAGCGCGCCCTGCAATTGCTGACCCA
>WRKB01000179.1 GCA_009778295.1 Betaproteobacteria bacterium
CGCCACCCGTCAGGCTGCCGAAGATGCTTGCCGGGTTCATGCGGCTTGTGGCTTTTTCCGGCGGGATTCCGCAAGTATGCACATCCGTGGTGCGTTCGTTCGCCCGTACCAGGCGCAACAGGGTGAACCACGCGCCGCTGAAGGCCACGAACACCATCAGGGCGACAGTCGCGGCATTCCAGGCGCCTGCTCCAGAAATAATGCCCGTCAGAGCCACATGCAGCCTGGGGATATTGTATTCGGCCAGGATTTCGTTAATGGGGCCGAGCAGCAGGCCGGGGAAGACGCCGGTGATCACCGTCCCTGCCGACAGGATCATCATGGGTATGAGCATGACTTTGGGCGCTTCATGTACCTGATCGAGATTCTGCGAGGGCTGCCCCAGGAAGGCGGCGTGCAGGAATTTGGCGATATAGGCCAGCGTAATGACGCTGCCGACCAGGGAAAGCAGGGCCAGAAAGGGTTCGCCGGCTTCCATCAGCGCATGGTATATAATCCATTTTGAGGTAAAGCCGTTGGAGGGAGGTACCCCCACCACGGAAAGCCCCCCAACGGCGAAGGCCAGTAAGGTCAATGGCATTTTGCGCCCTATGCCGCCCAGAAAGTCCAGCGTGTGGCTGCCCGTTTGCAGCATCACCGCGCCACAAACAAGGAAGAGCAGGTCCTTGAAAAAGACGTGGTTCGCCACGTGCAGCAGGCCGCCCGCCAGACCGAGGCTGCTGCCCGTGGCCACGGCCAGCACCATGTAGCCTATCTGGCTCACGGTGGAATAAATGAAGACCAGCTTGAGGTCGGTCTGTAACAGGGCCTGTACAGCGGCCATGATGATGGTTATGCCGCCTATCCACATCACCACGTATTGAATGGCTGTCTGGCTGACCATATCCAGCGCGAAGCCCGCCATGAGCGGCCCGGAAAGCAGCAGGAAGAGCTTGACCAGTCCGAGGATGGCGCTTTTCAGCAATACGGAGGAAATGTAGCCGGAAACCGGCGTGGGAGCGAGTGCCGGATGCATCTGCCAGTCGATGCGAAAGGGCAGTTGTGCGGCCTTCATCACAAAACCGACTGCCAACAGGGCCACAGCCCCGGCCACAGCAAGCGATCCCATGCTTCCGCCCAAAGACAGGGCGGCCACCTTGGCGGAAAGCGGACAAGCCGGGCCGAGTACGGCCATGCCCACAAAAATGAACCCTGCCCCGAATACGTTGAAGAAGAAGTACTTGAAGGCTTCGTGTAAGGCTTCACGGGTGGATTCATGGGCGATGGCCAAGTACAGGGCCCAGGAACTCATGATTTCCCAGAACAGAAAGAAGCTGAACAGGTATTGGCTGGAAGCGATGCCGACAAGCCCGGCGCACATGCAGCAGAAAGCGGAATAAAAACGCCACTGCTGATGGCTGTGGGCAAGATAGCCCACGGCATAGGCCATGTTCAGCGCGCCCACCAGCGGCACGATCAGGGCAAAAGCGTAAGAAAGCGTGTCCAGGTTGCGTCCGGCCAGACCCACATACAAGGCGGTGGCGAGCAGCACGGCGACCGTCGACCAGCCGGCTGCGGCCGGGCGTTTGTGCAGGAGGATGGGCAGCAGGGCTCCCGCGAAGGGCAACAGCACAAAGCCGGGCCAGGACACGGTGATGGATCGGAAGATGCCCTCGGCTTCCGGGGGAACAATAAAGGTGGCGGAGGCTACAGGTTCCACCAGCGTGACAAGCAGCTGCGGCGCCAGCCCGGGGATGACGGCGCATCCGGCCAACAGCGTCAAGGCCAGACGGATAGTCAGAGGCGCTTCTTCAACTTTTGCGGCTCCTGCCGGGCGTTCCTCGAAGACCAGCACGCGCAGAATACGTGTGTAGTATATAAGGCCCACCATGCTGCCGAGCAGGATTAGCGCGGCCATTTCCGCGTGCCCTGAGGAAACGCAGGCCTGGATCATCAGGTATTTGCTCATGAAGCCGCCAAAGGGGGGCAAACCCATGATGGCGATCAGGCCCACCGCCATACAGCTGACCGTCCAGGGCATTTCCCGTCCAATACCCGCCAGATCCGCGAGTTTGCGCGAACCGACTCGCAGGATCAGCGCGCCGGCGCCAAGAAAGAGCAGATCTTTCATAATCGCATGGTTGATCACGTGCGCCAGCGCGCCCACAGTAGCCAGATAGCTGCCAAGACCCAGCACCAGTGTGATTTCGCCAAGCTGTCCAAGCGTGGAATACGCCAGCATGCGTTTGACGTCTTCCTGGCGCAGGGCCATCAGTTCACCGTAGACCAGGGTCAGGCCGCCCATAAGGGTGACGCAATAGCCCATCCAGGTGAAACCGGCGGGACCAGCAAGGCGCAGAGCGGCAGGCCCCATCAGGCTGATGAAGAGAACCATGCCGAAGATACCCATTTTGGTGATGAGGCCCGAAAGCGGACCGGATACAGAGGACGGCGCCGCCGGGTGCGCATCGGGCAGCCAGCTGTGCAGGGGCACAAGGCCGGCTTTGACGGCAAAACCGGCTAGGCCGAGCGCAACGGCGCACTGCAGAGTTTGGGGCGGCAGCTTGGCGCTTGCCGCAGCTACGGCGCTCATGGCTGTTGCTCCGCCGCCGACGAGCATGAGGCCGGGCAGCATCAAAAACGCGCCGCCCGCGCACATGACATAATATTTGAGCGCGGCGTTGCAGGACCTGTGATCGCCGTCATGGGCCACCAAAAAATAGGAGGCAAAGGTCATAAGTTCCCAATAACCGTAAAAAGCTCCCATATCCGTGCTGGTCACGATGCCCGTCAGTGAGGCGAAGGTCAGCGGCAGGAAAAAATAGTAGGCCGCCAGCCTGTGACTGTGCGCCATGTAGCCTACGGAATACAGCGTGACCACAAAGCCGATCCCCGTGATCAGCAGGACAAAAAGATGGGGCAAGGGGGCCAAGGGAGAGTGCAGGGCCATGCCGAAGGCGCCGGCCATGCATGCTACGCTGCACCATTCGCGCAGGCGCGCATTGAACAGGCCCGCAGCGGCTGTCACAAATGCGCCGGCGTACAGCACCAGGGCAACAGGATGCCAGAATTCACCATGAAGCTGTTTTAGGCCGAAAAGGTTGCCCAGCGCTTCGGTCAACGGGGAACGCCACAGACCCAGGGCGGCTACTGCCAGAGCGGGCAGCATCACGGACGCGGGGGCGCGCGCGACGCTTGCTATTGCGCGCGACACGCCGGGAAGTTCAGGGTGATGGAGAGGAGGATGCTCCAGGCAAACCCTTTGCACGGCTTCCACAGACAGCCAGATGAACACCGTGGAGCAGAAGGCGGCCAGCAACGCCGGCCAGAGGCTTATTTGCACAATGGCCTGTATGAGGAAAACACGGCCTTCCGGCACCAGGAAGGGAGAAGCTCCCAAGGCGGCCAGAAGTCCCAAACCGAAGATCCACGCCGTAAGAGGCTTACGGGAGGCAATGCCGCGTAGGGAAACGGCCGTGGGGCTTACTCCGTCTTCGCTCAGAGCGTGTAGAGCGGTAAAGGCGAGTCCGCGCGCGGCAAGCTGGAAAAGGGCGAAAAGCAGCGCCCCGAGCATGCCGGATGTACCGCCGCCCAGTCCCATAACGATCAGGCCTCCGTCAGCCGCAGCTCCCCACAGGATGAGGGAACGGTAGTTTCCCCGTTCTTTTACGGCACGGCCTGTGCCGTAGAGGAGAAGCAGAGCGCCGGCCAGGAGCAGGAGAGAAAAGCCGGAGAAAAATTCTGACGGTGCTGTCATGTTTATCTCCATTGAGCAAATCGGGCTCGAAACACTCTCTGTAATATTTTACCTTTGATATCAAGCAGCATATACAAGCCTCCCGATATCTCATTCAACGTCACCTGGCAAGGTATTGTCCGGTCCTTTGCCGGATGCGCTGCGTCGGTCTTACGTTACGCAGCTCTCATCAGCACTTTCTGGAATTTTTTTTCAGAGGTCGAGTTTGGTGATGCTTTGGTCTGCCAGGTCAAAGATGGTCAGACCAGACGCGCAGGTTCGTCCTGTGAGGATTTTTGCGGTTTCGGCACATTGCAGGGAAGCCGCAAAGGCCACAGTGGGCGCAAGATTGCCCAGGCTTTCCTCTACGCCTTTTCCATGGCCGAGGAAATCGGCCGGCCCGGGATCGCCGGGGCGGACAACAGCCACCCAGCCGACAAAGCCCGCAACGCCCGCGCTGATCATGGGCACATGCATTTGCGCGGCGGCATCGTGCAAGGCTTTGCGATCCTCCAGCCCTCCCAGGGCGTCCAGCACCAAATTCTTGCCGTGCAGCGCTTCCAGCAGACGTTCGCCACGCAAAAAGATCTGGATGGGCATGAATTCCACCGCCGGATTGATCCGGGCGGCATATTCCGCTGCGGCCCGGGCCTTGGCTTTACCCAGCGTGGCGCTTGTGGCGAGGAGTTGACGGTTGAAGTTGGATTCTTCAAAAATATCACCGTCCGCCCCGGTGATGTGTCCTACGCCCAGCCGGAGCAGCATGTCCAGCAGGTGTCCGCCCAGACCGCCAAGGCCGACTTGCAACACCTCGGCGCAAAGCAGGTCGGCCTGCTCGGCCGCGCTGAACAGGCTGGTATTGCGCACATAGCGCTCGGGCCAAATTTCGTGGTCACAGGCAATTTTTTGCGCTTCGCGCAAGGAAAGCCCCGCGTCCGCTGCGAGCTGCGCGAGGGAAG
>WRKB01000180.1 GCA_009778295.1 Betaproteobacteria bacterium
CACGGAGGAAATCGGTAATGCCTGCGGATAGTCCGTAAGCAATTCCACACGTCGCGCCGGCATCACTGTATCCCATTTATTAAGGATAAGCAGGCGCGGCATGCCGTCGATCCCCATCTCGTGGAGGATATCCTCTACGGCCTCCAGTTGGTGCGGCAATTCCGGATGCGAGGCGTCAGCGACATGTAAAAGCAGATCTGCGGATTCCAGCTCTTCCAGGGTGGCCCTGAAGGCATCCTTTAATTCATCAGGCAACCCGCGGATAAAACCCACTGTATCTGCCAGAATAAGTTCGCGTTCGCGTGGAAAACGCAGTCTGCGGGTTGTCGGATCCAATGTGGCGAAAAATTTGTCTTCAGCCAGCACATCAGCATTGGTCAAAGCGTTCAGCAGGGTGGATTTACCCACATTCGTATAGCCTACCAGCGCAGCTAGACTGATGCCTTGACGGGAACGCCGCTGACGAGTGAAAGCGCGCTGGCTGCGCAGATTTTCCAGTTCTTTTCTTATGCGTACTATGCGTTCACGGATGCGACGTCGGTCGGTTTCAAGCTTGGTTTCCCCCGGTCCCCGGCCGCCTATGCCGCCCATCAGGCGGTCCATAGCCCGGTTTTTTCCAACAAGACGCGGTTGGATGTATTGAAGCTGAGCCATTTCCACCTGAAGTTTTCCGGCACTGCTCACCGCGTGCTGGGCAAAAATATCCAGAATAAGCTGGGTACGGTCAAGCACCTTGCGCTCCGTAAGCTCCGTAAGATTATGCAACTGGGAGGGAGACAGTTCCCCGTCAAAAAGAATAATGGAAGCATGCCCGCGCAAGGCCAATACTTCGAGTTCCGCCATCTTTCCCTTGCCAAGAATAAATTTCGGGTTGGGTTTGGCAACGCGTTGCACAAGTTCTCCCACAACATGCAAGCCAGCAGTCCGGGCAAGCTCTTTGAGTTCCTCCATGTGCCGCTCTTGGATAAGACGCGGCAAAGCAGAAACGGAAACCAGCAGTGCGCGTTGGCTGGAAGCGAACTCTCTGCTTCCCGGCTGGCTACGGGCAAGTTCCGTTTCCAGAGCTTCGGCTTCCGTGGTAAAATCCACTATGGCTCTGTCCCAGGGGACAAGCGGATATACCTGATAGGGATCATCCCGCGGGTTGGGCGGCAGAAGCTGCGCATACTGGAAACGCGCGGGTTGCCCCTCCGGGTCGACAGTAAGAACAGCCACCGCATCCAGACGGAGAAAAATGAGATCCATCAGGTCTTCCTGAGAAAGACCTTCGGTGTTCAGATGCGTGTGCAGAAGACGTACACCGCGCAAGCGTTCAGCTCCCACGCGGCCGCGCACAAGTTCCGGGATGAAAATGGCGTTCGCATCTCCCAGCAATACAAGCTCCACCTTGCCCAACCGATCGATGAGCAGTCCGATCTGTCGCCCTATAGAACGCGAAAGTCCGGCCAGCTCATGGGCCTGCTCCGCCGTGTATGCTTCGTGCCTAGGATAACGTCGTTTAGGCAGACGTTGCAGAGCTTTAAGCTGATGTGACTTCAGACCTTGTGTGTTCCCTTCAATCCTGGCGATGGCAATATCCTTCAATTAAAGCATGTTCTCTTTGAGATGCTCTATTCGCCCCGCCAGAACAATTGCAAGGTGGATTTGAGCTAACTTTTATAGTGGATCAGTTTTTTGGGGGCCAGCTCGCTGAAGTAGACGCTTCATGACGCCAATCATGTCTTCAATAATAATGGGCTTTCCGATATGACCATTCATGCCGGAGTCGAGCGCCTTTTCAATGTCGTCTTTAAAAACATTTGCCGTCATAGCGATGATTGTGACCGATTTTGCGTCCGGCCGGTTCTCGTTCTCCATGGCGCGAATTCTCTTTGTAGCGGCGCAACCGTCCAGCACAGGCATCTGCATATCCATCAAGATGATATCGTAATAATACGGCGCAGATTTTTTAAATATTTCAACGGCATTTTGTCCGTCGGTAGCTTCTTCTATCTGTATCCGGGTATCGGCCAAAAGCTCAGCGGCTATGATCCGATTGAGAGGGACATCGTCTACTATAAGGGCGCGATACCGTGAGAAATCGACCGAAATGAGGGTACTACCCGTTTTTTTAGAATAACTCTCGTCTGTTTCAACATCGTTATCCGTAACATTCTTGATATGCAAAGATACTGGTGTATTAGGCTGTGCTATTTTCAATTCTACGGCAAACAGAAATCGACTGCCCTTGCCGACCTCACTCTCAACCCAAATGGTCCCACCCATGAGCTCGACAAGACTCTTAGAGATAGCCAATCCCAAGCCCGTCCCCCCAAAACGGCTGACAATGGTATTATCTGCTTGTGTAAAATAATGAAAGAGCTTCTGAGTCTGCTCCGGACTCATGCCGATGCCCTGATCCTGAATGCAGAAGCGGTAGACTGCAGACTCCTGGTCGGTATGGGTTTCTTCGGCTTTCACAGTAATAGCGCCGCCTCTGGGAGAAAATTTGACGGCGTTGGACATCAGGTTCATAAATGTTTGGTTCAGCCGTAGCGCATCTGCGAATACAATATCATTTCGAATATCCAGGGCGAGGTTTACAGATACTTCCTGCTCCTGAGCTTTTGAGAGTATCATGGCAGTCATAAATTTCAAATTGTTGGAAAGAGAGGTCTCCTGCTCGTTAAGTAGCAATTTGCCCGCCTCTATTTTGGACATATCGAGAATGTCATTGATGATGCCAAGCAAATGCTGGGAAGAACTTTCTATTTTATTGACGCAGCTTCGTATCTTGTCCGGGGTATGCGTTCTTTTCGCAATCTGAGCCATACCGATAATGGCGTTCATAGGCGTTCGTATCTCATGGCTCATATGAGACAGAAAATCGCTTTTAGCGCGACTGGCCCCCACTGCTTCCTCCACGGCGTTGACCAAATCGGTGATATCAGCCAAGGTCATCATCACGCATGGCATCATTTGTCCGTCATTTCCTGACACGCGGTGGAGCACCAAGGTATATGTTTTGAGATCGCCGCCGGTTTCCAAGCGATAGGAGACCGTTTTTTCAAATCTTTCGCGAGAAGAACTTTCAAAGATATTTCGAGCCTCAGCATCCAGCATGGTCACTTGTCTGCCCATTGTGATTTCAGTCAGTACCTCCGGGTCTTCCATGCGGAGTCCGTAGTATGCCATGAATTCGACCATAGACCGATTGGCGTATATCACCTTTTTTTCCAGGTCAAAAAAGGCAACACCTGTCGCCAAGACGTCGTAAAACTGGCAGATGGTATCTGACATGCGATTGATGCCATCAAGAATCCGCTGATAATCACCCTGGTACCGGGAAGAGTCCGCCCTTTTCAGAAGTTGACCGTTTTGAGCGGCGCACAATGCGCCCTCGGTATCAGCAATGAGTCCAGATATGCTTTTAGAAACATTTTGAAAGGCGTTTTCCAGGTGACCAAGCTCATCGTTGGTGTTCCTGACGCTGGTTGCTATAATAGTTTGCCCGTTCGCAATCTGAAAAGCAGCGCTCACCATCCGACTAAGTGGCTGGGTAATCGAATACAGAATATGCATAATCAGAAAACTGAGCAGGGCAAAACTTGCAACATAGATTACTGTAACCCAAAAGCTGGAACTACGAAGGATTTTTTCAGAAGCGGCGAAACTTGCAACAGCCTGCCTAGCGTTGATAGCAACCAAACTTTGGTAATATGCATTGATTTGAACTCCCAACGGCAAAATATGTTCAAAAAAATAGTCCAAGATTTCTTGTTTATCTTGTCCGTTTGCGTCCATATCCGCTACTTTCAAGATGCGGCTGCTCCATTCCGCCAGAACCTGTTGTATGAGGAGAACTGTCTGATGCTCTTCTCCCTTGGCTTCGTCATTTTTCTCCAGTGTTTCGCGATAATAACCTACCTGCAAGGCTATGTCCTGTAAATAGGACTCAATCTCTTCCAGCTTTCGTACCCTGTCAAAATGATTTGGGATGAGGGCGTAGTCGCGGATCGCCGCCCTTGTCAGTCCAAATTCTAATCCCATCTTTGAAAGATACTCCAGCGGTTTAATCACAATATAATTGTTATATTGTACAACTCCGCACAATCGAGAGATATAAGAATACCCCATGGACATAATAATAAACGAGATGACCAGCGCCAGCACAAACGCGAATATCAACTTCGTCCTGAGTTTGAAATTACTGTACACTAAAAAAGTTCCTTTCCTTAGACGGTGATTCCCCATCGTCTCCCGGGTACCTCAGGAAGCGTCCAGCAAGCAGTATTTTTTAACATTTTTACTGACAAATTAATATGTTATCTTATATAGCTTGCAATAAGCGCATCATAGCGAGATGTTTCTGAAAACGCGCGCGATGCAAGCCGTTGGCGCAGGGCAAGCCCGATACAACCGTTGTTCGTGTCCATCTCTTCTATAATCGTGTTATACCATTCGGGCCCCGGCACCACGAGAACGGAGTGGAAGTTCTTGGCTGCCGCCCTGATCATACAAGGCCCGCCTATATCAATTTCCTCCACTGCGTCTTCCAAAGAAAGTTTCCGTTCGACAGCCCCGGCAAAATCGTACAAATTGACGCATACTAGGTCAAAGGCTTCGATACCTTTTTCCGCGAGTGTAGCCAGGTGTTCCGGCGTATCTTTATTTGCAAGGATCCCTACATGGATATTAGGGTG
>WRKB01000181.1 GCA_009778295.1 Betaproteobacteria bacterium
GCGGACACGGCTTGTTTTTGCTTCCACCAGCAGCATGATGCACGCTCCTACCCCGAGCGACAGAGCCACGCTGAGCGGGTTGAACAGATGCTCCTTGATAAAGTCCCTGGCGAAAAGTCCCAGCAGGCTGGCTGGCAGGCAGGTCAGGAACAGCAGGTATAGCCCCCGCACGCCGGAGAAGCGCACCCCGGCTTTAGGGAATAAAAGCCCCCAGAAACGTGTCCAGTACAGAAATACCACGGCCAGAATAGATCCGAACTGGATCACCACTTCGAACGTGTCGATGCGCGGCCCGTCCAGACCGAGCAACGAACTTGCAATAATAAGATGACCGGAAGAAGACACAGGCAGAAACTCCGTCAGACCTTGGACAATGCCCAAGACAACGGCGTCAAGAGATTCGGACATGGCAACAGCTCCGTAATAGTACTGTCTGCGCCCGGCATCAGGCCGGGGGTTCCGGAAGGTTTCCGGGACGGCAGGCTATACCACACTCCCTTACCAAGCGCCATAGGGGCATAGGGGCTGATTCCAAATTCCATGATTCGGATAATAGAAATTATCTCCTGAAATTACTATATAATACATAAATAAAACACCCCGAAAAGCCTATACTTAACATAACCACTTGCTTTTTCAACGGCACTTAGTATAATATCAAAAAGTTAGGCAGACAAAAATTGCCTGAGCAATTTTTACATATAGCGTACTTGATATAGCTGTTTTTGTTAAGGAATCTTAACTAGTTATTACTACTTTTGGGGTTGAACATGGAAGGAAGAGCACTGCGCAAAAAAAGCTGGCAAGTATTTCTTTGTTGCCTCCTGGCCGCAAGCCTGGGCGTATCCATGGCATTCGGCACGGCCCAGGCGGCTGAGAAACCGGGTGCCAAACGGGCTGTCCTCCCTCCGGCAGCTGAAGGAACGCTTGAAGACACGGTCTACAGTACCATCAACTATAACCCGCGGCTCAAAGGCTTTCAGGAGTTCCGTCAGGCCGCCATCCACGAAGTAGCCAAGGCCCGCAGCGGCTGGCTGCCCAGAGCGGATGTACGTGCCGCCATAGGCATGGAACAGTGGGATGACAGAACCACGCGGCACTATCCTGATCTGTCGCGACAAAACAACTATGATTTTTATGAACGCCGTGAAGCTTCCGTGGTGGTTTCGCAGACGATCTGGGATGGCCTTTCCACGGTAGCGCGTCAGGACATCGCGGCCACCAAGCTGTCCTCGGCGGAAAGCCGCTTGCTGGACAACACCATCTCGCTCAGCCTGGATGCAATTCTGGCCCATATCGACGTCTGCCGTAATATCCGGCTGGTGAAACTGGCCGAAGACAACGTGGACAACCACAAACGCATCCTGGCCTCCCAGAGTGAACGCCAAAAGCTCGGCGCCTCGAGCATGGCCGATGTCACCCAGACGCAAAGCCGCTTGGCGCGCGCACTCTCAACCCTTGAGGAATCAAAAGCCAATCTGGAATCCTCCACAGCGACCTACCGCCGCATCACCGGGAAGGCGCCGCGCATGCTGATTACTCCGGGACTGCCGAGCAACGGCTACGCCAGTCTGGAGTCCGTTGTGGCCAGCAGCCAGGCCTTAAACCCAAAAATTACCGCCCTGCGCTGGGACATTGAAACCGCCAAGGCAACGGCAGACCTGAGCAAGTCCAATTTCCATCCGCTTATTACGGCGGAATATTCTTATGGCTATAACTATCAGGTCGGCAGCGATACCGGCTGGAACCAGGGCCATGCCTTCATGCTGCGTTTGCAGTGGAACATCTTCAACGGCTTCTATGACTGGTACGATACCAAGTCCAATTTGGCCACGGCTCGCCAGCGCCGCAATGAAATGGAAGAAACCCGCATTCTGCTGATCGAACAAACGGAACAAACCTGGGCCAATTACGTATCTGAAAGGGAACGCGCCAAGTACTATGCCGAGGCCGTGGAGCAAGGGACGAAAACCAGAGATATGTATATTGAACAGTTCAATCTTGGCCAACGCTCTCTGCTGGATGTTCTGGACGCGGAAAACGAAGTCTTCACTTCCTCCCAGCAGTATACCAACAGCAACTTGAATGAAGTAGCCAACATGTATCGACTGCTGGCGTTGGGCGGCGAATTGACTGCCGGCTTCGGCGTAAAGGATAACGTTCTGCACGTCGATACCGACACCAGCCTCTGGATATGGAACAAGTCCACTCTGTAAGCGCGACCTAACCTCGCTCCGTACTTTGCCCGCATGGCGGTCGTCGTCCATGCGGGCAAAAACATGAGCTGCATATGCCTTTTATGCCGATGCGCTTATCCTCCTGCGACCTGCCGGCAATCTGCATCACGCTGTGTGCGCTGTTCCTCTTCAGCCCTTCTTGCGAAGCCGCGTCCGTATCCAAAATTCCCACACATGCCGGAACCAGTGCCACGCAATTGAAACGTAGCGATCCCGGCTACCTGCAATACCTCGAAAACAAATCTCTGCTCGGCGGCTCCCGTGAACTCGCCCGTATTGTCTCCGGCAGTCAAATCATGTGGCATGCGCCAAGTACGGATCCCACGCCGGAGCGCCTGCTCCAAACCGCTTCGGCATGGCTCAGCATCCATCCTATTCCGCTTCTGACCGGCAGACAGGATCCGGTCTTCCGGCATCTTGCCAACCCCGTCTTTTGGAAAATCATGCGCGAGATCGGCATGGAAGGACTGTACATTTCTCCCACCAGCGGCACGGGAGCCATATGGCGATCCGCCAACCGCCGCGTTACCGAGTGGGAGGGGATGGTACAGCTTCCCTTTACCGATGACGTGGGCGATGATCGGGATTACGGCACATTACTGGGACGCGCCAACCAGGGACATTTTTTCCTGGGACTGGAAATGACCCAGGCCGCCACCGGCCTGGGACCGGACTTTTTTCTCGGCTGCCGAGGAAATCCCGAATTTCAACGCCTGTACCGCATGCGGGAAATTCCCGCCTCCTTCTGGGAAGAACTGCCGGCATCCACGGAAGAATGGGACTGTCAGGCGCTTTCCGCTGATTTGGTAAAAAAACTTGTAGCGGAAAAAGTACTCCCCGAAGGCGAGGATCCCCGTTCGCCTCTCTGCGGTGTCCCCTGGGGCTGGGCTGTCACCGGCACCGTGCTGACCGGAGAGCGGGGCACGCCCAAGCGTTTCGCCTACCGCTATTATTTGAATCCCCTGCGTCCCATCATGGACTGGGAAGACCCCCAGGCAGGCGCACGGCGCATCCTTTCCGCATGCGCCATCCGCCGTGTCGGCACGCAAGGTGCTGCCTTGCTCGGTATGCAGACCCGCGCCCTGCACGGGCTGACTCCCGGTGCGAAGCTTCATGACGCGAACCCGGAACCCGAGCTTTCCGCAGCCGTTTCTATCGGTCGTGAAGTACGGCGTTACGGTGCCTGGACATGGCTGGAAGACGAACTTTCCCTGAACCAGACACAGGCTTTTTTACGCCAGGGACCGGATTTCGCCGTTGACACCGTCAGCTCGCCGGGAGCCGAGCATGCCCTGCTCACCGGGGATGCGGAACTTGTGCGCTTCATGTACGACGAAGCCCTCAGAATCGGCCTTGATCAACGCAGGCTGGTGCGCCGTCTGCCGGATGAACGCGGCCTTTCGTATGCTCTCCCCCACCTTTGTTCCCTGGCAAACGCACCCGCTGCCCTCACGCCCGCCGGTATCCAGGAACAAGCCAAACGTAGCGGGGGAGCCTGGGCAGGCCAGACGCTTTATGCGGGCAGTACGGGCCTCGCGGCGCTGGCGTTGAATGAAGACTCCTCCAGCCCCCCGGCCAAGGCAAAGATCCGTCAGGGGCAGACCTTGCTGCTTTTCTTCAAAGCCATGCAGCCAGGACTTTTTATGCTCCCGGCCCGTGACCTGCTGGGCGCCTTGCCCCTGGACGGAAAGCAGGGCCGCCGTCCACCGCCGGGCAACGAACCCGCGCTTGCCATGCATGGCGCCTATAATCTGCTGTCTACCGCTGATGACTCCCCCGCCGGCAAGGGCGGACTGCCGAGGACCAGCGTACTTTATCCGCCGATTGATGTGCAGGAAATGCAGCCTGCGGAAAATTTTCTGAAAGATGTGGGGGAAATTTTACGCGTGCGCAGGCAGACGGGCATCGCCTCAGGGCGTTTTGTTACACGTCTGCCCACCAAAAACCCGGGCAGCATTGCCCTGCTCTTTGCCCTGCCAGGAGACCAGGGTGCTGTGCTGACCATTTGCAATTTTAGCCGCGCCGCCAGCCACGAAACCTTCAATCTCAGCGCGCCTAAAATACAAGCTTTTGCCAAGGGCGGCGTCCGTCACATATGGGGCGCGCCCGCCGATGGATCTTCCGTCAGCCTGGGCCCCTGGCAGGGAGCGGCTTTCCTGCTCGGTAAAATGCCTGACGCAACGGGTTCCGCTTCCTCCCGCACTGCGGCACCGGCCAAAACATCAGGTACAACAGAGGATGCGACAGAATCGCTCTACACGCCCGGCATTCAACGTCTGAAGGAAGGAGAAAAAAGTTATGTCATCCAACCGGGAGACCAACTGAACGCCATTGCCGCCCGACATGCAGTCAGTCCGGAAGCTGTCATGGAGCGTAACAACATTCCCTCCCCGGATCTTGTGACCGCAGGGCGTACGCTCATTATCCCCCCCCCCGGCGCAGACGCTGCCCGGTTCCCCA
>WRKB01000182.1 GCA_009778295.1 Betaproteobacteria bacterium
TAGGAGCGCCGGGAAGCGGCAGTGGACGTGGAGGGGCGACCACAAAAAAGCGAAAAAAACGCGAAAAACAGAAACGGAAAAAGAAAAAATAGTTGTACCTGATCTTGCGCTTTTTATTTACAGGACGTAAAATTTTATCATCGCAAACTTGGGAGATATTATGGCAGTTAAGCTGAAACTGACCCGCTACGGCAGCAAGAAGAAGCCTTTTTATCGGGTTGTGGCCGCCAATGCTGAAACACGGCGTGACGGACGCCCCTTGGCTTTCCTCGGATACTACAACCCGCTGACTAATCCTGTTGATGTCAAACTGGATGCGGAAAAAGTGCGAAAATGGCTGAGTCTTGGAGCAGAACCTACAGATACGGTGCGTTCCCTGATTAAACAGCATCTGGCGTGACATCTGCTTCCCCGCTCACTGGACTTGCAAGTCTGCTAACGCCAGGGGATACAAGTTATGTTGAAGGACCTGATAACCTATATTGCCGGTTCATTAGTGGACAATCCCGATCAGGTGCAGGTCACCGAGGTTGAGGGAGAGCAGACCACTGTGCTGGAGCTTCGCGTAGCCAAGGAAGACCTCGGCAAAGTCATCGGCAGGCAGGGACGTACGGCCAGAGCTATGCGCACCATCTTGGGGGCAGCTTCCAGCAAGGCAAAAAAACGCTCTGTTTTGGAAATTTTGGAATAACCGCAAGGGAGACGTTTTCCGGAATGCTGCAATGATGGCGCATTCATTCATTCATATGGGCACGCTTATGCGCGCACATGGTCTGAAAGGGGAGCTTTGCGTTGAATGGTACGCAGACTCCTCTTTGCGTTCCACGCATCTGTATCATCTGCAAGTCGGCGAGGAAACGCCCCGGTTGGTGCGTATTGTAGCTGTGCGTACACACAAAGGGCATCCGCTTGCACTCATTGAGGGAATCTGCGATCGTACGGAAGCGGAAAAACTACGCGGCGCCAAACTGCTTCTGCCGGAGAGCGAATTGCCCGAGGCGGCTGCGGATGAACTGTATCTATATCAATTACCTGGACTTGAGGTTGTGTTACATGGCAATGGACGCTCGATCGGACACATCGATCGCGTGGAGTTTTCCGGGCAACAGGAAACTTGGGTAATCCACGCCGATGGAGGACGCGAAATTCTCTTTCCTGCCGTCACATCCTTCGTGTTGTCCGTAGACTTGGCGAAAGGCCGTGTAGTCATTGAACCACCACCGGGTTTGCTGGAAATATATTTAGAATGACCACCTGAACGCATCAGACTATTTCGGATCGGCGATGCACTTCAATATCATCACCATTTTCCCTGAATTTTTTGCTTCCCCCCTGAATACCACACTTCTCAACCGGGCCAGAAAGTCCGGGGTGATTTCCTGTTCTTTTTTCAACCCGCGCGACTATGCCCCAGATAAACATCGCAGCGTTGATGATCGCCCATACGGCGGCGGTCCCGGTATGGTCATGATGATTGCCCCCTTGCTGCGCTGCCTGCGTGGGATTGAAAAGCCAGGTCGTATCCTGGTACTAAGTCCGGCCGCACGCCCCTTTACCCAGGCTCAGGCTCGCGAGCTTGCCGCCGAGGGAAACATGACGATTGTTTGCGGCCGTTACGAAGGATTTGACGCCCGCTTGGGAAAATTGGCAGCGCTGGAATACGCTTCGATGGGTGAGGCTGTAGTCAGCGGAGGGGAGGCTGCGGCTCTGATGGTTATGGAAGCTGTTGCGCGCCTTGTGCCAGGCTTTATGGGAAAGGAAGCATCAGGAGATGAGGAAAGTTTTTCTCAGGGACTTTTAGAATATCCACACTATACTCGGCCGGATATTTTCGAGGAAGTACCCGTTCCAGATGTTCTGCTCAGCGGCGACCACGTGAAGATAGCTTCTTGGCGGCGCGAACGTTCGCTGGAATCTACCTTGCGCCTGCGTCCCGAGCTTTTAAAAGAAGCGGAGCTTGACGAAGGCGATGCGGATTTTTTGCGAACCCTTCCCCGTGAACGACTGGGCCGTAACCTTTATCTCTGCCTCGTTCATTACCCGGTTTTGTTGAAAACAAAAAATCCCGGCGCTTCTTCTTTGACAAATCTGGACATCCACGATATAGCACGAAGTTCCTGCGGTTACGGAATCGGAGGCTTATATATCAGTATTCCCTTGCCGGATCAGACGCAAATACTGCAAGGAATCGTGCGTTATTGGACACAAGGTGCGGGTGCCGTCTCCAATCCGGATCGGGCACGGGCATTATCCTTGGTGCGCCATGTGCCGGAAATTGCCGATGCCGTAGCGGATGTGGAAAAATGCACGGGGCAGCGGCCCTTGGTGATTGGCAGTAGCGCACAATGGTGCAAGCAGTCTGTATATACGCCCGGAATGGTACGTAAGGCGCTGACCTTAGGCCCGGTGTTGCTCCTTTTGGGGACATCCCACGGTCTGGCCCCGGAGGCGATGGCAGTCTGCAGCGGACAACTCAGGCCTTTGCGTTTTTTGGATACCTACCGCCATCTTTCCGTGCGGGCCGCAGCAGCGATATGCCTTGACAGAATTTTGCACGATCTTTATTGAACGCAGCCGTAGAGAGTTCCTGGGCCGTTCATAACCTGAGCTCAGTGTAAGCTATAGGAGTATATCATGGATATTATAAAAAAAATTGAACGAGAACAAATGCGTTTCGATATTCCTGCTTTTCGCTCGGGAGATACAGTCAAGGTGCATCTGCGCATCGTGGAAGGGGAAAAGGAACGCGTACAGATTTTTCAGGGCAATGTCATTCGCATCAAGCGCGGCACCACCGATGCCACCTTCACTGTGCGCAAAATTTCCGATGGCGTGGGCGTTGAACGCATTTTTCCCCTGCACTCCCCTTTCATAGAGCGTGTAGAATTGGTGAGCGAAGGGCGTGTGCGCCGCAGTCGCCTGTATTACCTGCGCGACCGTAAAGGTAAGGCCGCAAGGATTAAGCCCAGAAACCGCTACTAGGCGGTGCTAACAAATAAGCCATTGTGTTCTCCGGCAAAAAAAATGAGCCTGCTATGAGGGGGTATACTCTTATGGTATTCGACCGGAATAGCAGGCGAAATTTGACGCAGCCAGAGGGCAAAATAGCTATTTGTTAGCATAGCCTAGAACATTTCAACTTTGGAATGCTTTAGGTGAGCCATGCCGAGGCATGGTTCACCGCCGCGCAGGCGGAAGCGCCATTCACTTGCGCCGATAACGCCGAGGAACGCGTCTCAAAAACGATCTGCTCCAAAAGCCATCCGAACTTCCTTCTTCAGGCGGCGCATGTCCAAAGCACATCTCAATGTCTTCTCTTCTTGCGATTCCGGGACACCATGCGGTGATGTCGAAAATCCGAAAATCATCGGCATTGACGAAGCGGGCCGTGGTTGCCTGGCTGGCCCCGTGGTCGCGGGGGCAGTGGCGTTGCCGCTGAAATCCAATATGCTAGGGCTCGGGGATTCAAAGAAGATCCCCCCGGAACGCCGGGAAGAACTTGCCATAGCCATACGATCTTCCGCCCTTGCTTGGGGAATCGGCCTAGCTTGGCCCTGGGAGATTGATCGCCTCAATATTCTGCAAGCTACATTTCGCGCCATGATTAAGGCGGCGCGACACTGCGCAAGAGTCTGTCCAGTTCCATTAAGCTTATCTATCGACGGTTCCCATATCATTCCAGCGCCGCTTTTTACAACACTTCCCTGGCAGGGGCCTCTGCCCCGGCAAAAGGCTTTTATACGCGGCGATGCCAACGTACCCGCTATTTCTGCTGCCTCCATACTGGCAAAAACCTTTCGTGACAAAATGATGCGTACACTAGCTCGGCGTTACCCCGACTATGGTTTCGAACGCCATAAAGGCTACGGTACGTCCGAACATCTACAAGCGCTTGCCAGATATGGCCCCTGCCGTATGCACCGCATGACCTTCCGTAAAGTTCGCCCCGAAGGGATGGAACAAGGAAGTTTGTTGACGTAATTCCAATCTTAACTCAACCATCCCATTATATTTAATTCAGAAATCGAATAAGGGACATGCGGGTATGGCAACTCCGGCTGCAACAGCAAAACAAAAACTTGGCGGCAGAGGGGAGGCAGCAGCGGCGCGGCTTCTTGTATCAAAACGCTACAGGATTCTTGATCGCAATTGGCGCCAGGGACGTATGGAATTGGATTTGGTCTGCACAGACGGAGATGAGCTTGTTTTCGTGGAGGTCAAAACCCGCACGGAGGGCTCGTTTACCAGCCCGGCAGATGGGATAAGCCCGGAAAAGCGCCAGAATGTGATCAAAGCAGCCCGTTGCTGGCTGGCGGCGCACAAGGCCTGGGAACGGGCCTGTCGTTTCGATGTTGTCTGTGTTACAGACACCGGACAGGAGTTGCGTCTTGAACACCATACAAATGCCTTCGGACTCGCCGATCCTTTGGCTCGTGGCAATGCCGCTTGGCAACCCTGGTGATTTAAGCCCCAGAGCCCGTGAAATTTTATTTCGCGCTGACGCCGTGTTGGCTGAAGATACCCGCCGCGCCGGACTTGTGTGCAGGCGTTGCGATCTCAACGTCCACCGTTTCGTCAGCTTTCACGAACACAATGAGGAAGAGCGCGGCCCGGAGATCATGGCTTGGTTGCGCGATGGCGCGCACTTGGCCCTCATCTCCGATGCCGGCATGCCGATCGTCGCGGATCCCGGATACCGGCTGGTGCGTTCGTGCCGGGAA
>WRKB01000183.1 GCA_009778295.1 Betaproteobacteria bacterium
CCACGATTTTTTCCGGCTATGCCGAAGGCGGCATCCTCAACCGTATTCGCGACAGCAAGGCCAAGGTCGTGTTTACGGCGGACGGCGCGTTCAGGGCCGGCAAAGTGAAAGCTCTCAAATCCAATCTTGATCCCATTCTGGAGAAATGTCCTTCGGTGGCGCATGTGGTAGTCGTCAACCATACCAATACCCCGGTAGATATGGATCGCCGACGTGATATCTGGTGGGGCGATCTCATGGACGATTTTACCTTGGATGCCGATTTCCCCTGCGAGTCTATGGACGCCAATGATACTCTTTTCCTGCTGCATACCAGCGGCAGTACGGGCAAGCCCACCGGGGTCATGCACTCCACGGGCGGCTATCTGACCTATGCGGCGCATACGACCCAGTGGGTCTTTGATATGCGCGACGACGATGTCTACTGGTGTACGGCAGACCTGGGCTGGATTACCGGGCATACCTACATGCTCTATGGTCCGCTGGCCCTGGGCGCAACGACCGTAATGTTTGAAGGCGTGCCTACGTGGCCTAAGCCCGACAGGTATTGGCGCATCGTAGAAAAATTTCGGGTGAATATCTTGTATACCGCGCCCACGGTTGTACGTTCGCTTATGCGCTCCGGCGAAGCATGGACGGAACGCTACGATCTGTCTTCGTTGCGCATTCTGGGGACTGTAGGCGAACCCATCAATCCGGAAGCCTGGATGTGGTTCCATACACATATCGGCAGAGAAGAACTGCCTGTCATTGACACATGGTGGCAGACGGAGACAGGTGGTGCTATGATCGCGGCCTTGCCCTACGCCACGAAGCTGAAGCCCGGCTCTGCCACGTTTCCCCTGCCGGGGATCGACGCTGCCATTCTCAGCGGAGACGGCAGCGAAGAGGCTGACGGCGGGCATCTTGTCATCCGCAGACCTTGGCCCGGCATGATGCAGGGCGTGTTCGGCAATCCGGAGAAATACCAGTCCTATTTCCAACGGTTCGGCGTGTACCAGTCCGGTGACGGCGCACACGTGGACGAGGAAGGATATTATTGGATTCTGGGGCGTATTGATGACAGCATCAATGTTTCCGGACACCGCCTTTCCACTGCGGAAATTGAATCCGCTCTGGTGGCGCACGCCCACGTTGCCGAGGCCGCTGTGGTGCCGATGCCGCACGAATTGAAGGGCGAGGGCATCTACGCCTATGTGATGCTGGTGGATGAAGTGCCCTGGTCAGAAACGCTGCGCAAGGAATTGCGTGATTCCGTGCGCAAGGAAATCGGACCGCTTGCCACGCCGGAAGTTATCCAATTTGTCAACGCCCTGCCGAAAACGCTCTCCGGAAAAATCATGCGCCGCATGCTGCGCAAGATTTGCGCCGGCGCCTTTGACGAATTGGGCGACACAACAAGCCTTGCCCAGCCTGAGGTTATCGATGTGATTATAGAAGGATACAAGAACCTCAAGGCCGGACATCCCGAACAAAGCGATAACGCGGAGTAGATACCACCGCATACCTCCCGTATTTGCTTGAGAAAGGGGAAGATCAACCGTTTGATTGCAACGGCACAAAAATCGTAAATACGATGCCATTGACACGCAACCGGGGAATACGCGGCGGCATTGCCCGCGTATCAGAAATTCTGAGGCAGGTATTCACGGTAAAGATATTCCCGCAGAGCCAGCGGCCAGGGACGGGGCACGGTACCTGTCACCAGGGCCAGACGGCTGGTATCCAAAACGGAAAAACGCGGTCGTTTGGCTTTTTGCGGCCATTGCGCCGAGCTGACGGGATTCACGCGGCACGGGGTTTCCGCCAGATTGACCGACTCACAAGCCAAGTCGCACCAACTGGCCTGTCCGCCGTTGACAGCATGGAATATCCCACTGGCTTCAAGTTCCGCCAACTTCAGGCTCCATTGCGCGAGATCGCGAGTATATGTGGGTGAGCCTGTCTGATCATGCACCACATCAATGCTGTCACGTTTGCGACAGGCATTGAGTATGGTGGATACGAAATTCTTCCGGCCTGGACCGAAAAGCCAAGCGGTACGTATAATGCAATATTGCCCCGGAGGCAGAGTGCCAAGGGCCTGTTCGCCCGCCAACTTGGTCATTCCGTAGACGGATTCGGGTCTTGTCATGTCATCGGTGGTATACGGAGTTTGTTTGGCGCCATCAAACACAAAATCCGTACTGTATTGCACCAGCCGGATGGAGGTGCCTCTGATGCTGTGTACGAGGCTGGAAACAAACCCCCGGTTCAGGGCCATGGCTTCGGAGGGGTGTTCTTCCGCCAAATCCACCTGCGTCCAGGCAATGGTGTTGAAAATAATATCCGGCGCAATCCGTTTGATTTTACGGGCCAAAAAATTCACATCCAAAATCTGTCCGTCCTGGCGTCCAAAAGGGATAGCGCACCATGCGGAACAGTTGAGCGCGTCCATAAGGGCTTGCCCCAGAAGGCCGGTATGGCCTCCCAACACCAAAGCCTTGGGTGCGGATTTCATAATCTTTTTCCCATGGACTCAACAGCGTTTTACCTTTGAGACTCTCCGTCCGGCGCTGCAAGGCACGCTGTGCCGTTCATTTGCGGGCGTCTGCTGTGCGGCCGCCAGAGCAATTTCAAAAGACTGCGATATTTTTCTACGCTCTTCGTATACTAAGTTCTCTCGCCGGGCAACATGATCAAAACCCACTTCATAACATCAGCTACAACCTGTTTCCATACCATGCCTGCATGAAATTACGGTATGCGCCGGACTCCACTCCATCCAGCCACGCGGTGTTTTGGGCATACCATTCCGCCGTAGCGGCAAGACCGGAGGAAAATTTCCATTTTGGCGCATAGCCGAGCTCTTTTTCCGCCAAAGAATAATCCATGGCATAGCGCCTGTCATGCCCGGGCCTGTCCTGGACGAAGCGAATCAAGCTTTCGCTTTTGCCAAGAATACCCAACAGCGTACGTACAACCTCAATATTTGTCCGCTCTGCATGCCCGCCGAAATTGTAAACCGCGCCCGAACTCCCTTTTGTCAACGCCAGATATACCCCAAGGCAATGATCTTCTACATGGATCCAGTCGCGAATGTTACCGCCGTCGCCGTAGACGGGCAAGCTCTCATCCCGGCTGGCCCGGCGCAGCATAAGTGGAATAAGCTTTTCTGGGAATTGGTAGGGGCCGTAATTATTCGAACAACGGGTAATTACCGTATTCATGCCGTATGTTTCGTGAAAAGCATGCACCAGGAAATCCGCTCCGGCTTTGGAGGCGGAATAGGGGCTATTGGGCGCAAGAGGGGTTTTTTCCGTAAAGGCGGCATCATCCGGCCCCAGGCTGCCGTATACTTCATCGGTAGAAATATGGACGAAACGCGGAATGCCCGCCGCAAAGGCCGCGCTGAGCAGCACCTGTGTGCCCATCACGTTGGTCGTGACGAAAAGAGTGGGGTCGGCTATGGAACGATCTACATGGCTTTCCGCAGCGAAATTGATCACCGCATCAAAAGCCTGTTCGGCAAATAATGCGGCGACGAGATCATGATCGCCGATATCGCCGTGCACAAAGCGGTAGCGTCCGGGAGCAGCCTCTTCTGCTCCGGCCAGGCTGGCCAGGTTGCCCGCGTAGGTGAGCTTGTCTAGGTTCAGCACCCGGCAGGTTGATTCCCTTTTCAAAACATAGCGGACGAAGTTCGCGCCTATAAAGCCGCAGCCGCCTGTGACAAACAGATTCACGAACACCTCGCTCACTTTTGTAGTATTGGGAAGGGAAAATATACCGTTTTTCGCTCCAAATCCCTGAGCGCAAAACGCGGGTCCGGCTCATTCCGCCGCGGGCTTCATGGCTGCCCGCAGGATTTCTGCCTGTTCCAGGGCATACGCGCCAGCACCGCGGCCATGAGACAGATGCCGGTATACCCCGCGAACACGAGGCCCGCCCCTATAAAGCACGTCAACCAGGTAAAGGCGGATATAGAAAAGCTGAGCAGGGAAAAAATAAACACCAGGCTTCCGGCCGCCATTTGTATCTGGCGCGGCATGGGCAGAGGCGTGTGCCGCCGGATGACGGGCAGTCCGGCTTTCTTCCAACCCTCCAATCCGCCTTCAACGAGGAATGTTGCGGCGAAACCGCGCCCTTCCAAGGTCATGGGGTTGTCTTTGGCGCGCCTGCCGGAACGGCAATAAAAAAGCGCTGCCCGTTCTCTGTCCGGGTCAGAGGGCAGGAGAGACAACACCGACAACGGCGCCAGGCGCGCCCCTTCAATATGTTCACGCGCGAATTCCTCCGGCTCGCGGATATCCACCAGCAGGGCATTTTCTTCATCCCTCAGGCGTTTCGCCTCGATGGGGCTGATACTGCGGATCATATTTGCTCCTTGGTCGGTTGTTTGCCGGTGTGAAGCTTTTTCTATCATACCAGGCTCCCGTGTCTATAAGGAAACAAGATTCCTCATGCGTTTCAAAGAGGCAACGCTCTATTCTTCTTTATACCGGTTGGCTGAGAGGATACGGGCTGCCTGCTCACGGTAGAAGCGGGCGCGGAAGAACCGGGCGACATGGGCCGCAAGAAAGGCAGCGCCCAGCATTTCCAAAACCATTGTGTGGCCGTCGGTCATTTCGATCATGATAAAGGCCGCAGTCAGGGGCGCGCGAGTCACGGCCGCGAGTACGGACGCCATGCCCACGGCAAGAAATTCCTCCTGCCATACCGGATCAATAAACGGCAGAAACCAGTTGCC
>WRKB01000184.1 GCA_009778295.1 Betaproteobacteria bacterium
GCTGTCTCTGCCGCCTTGCGCGCTTCAGCAGCCTTGTGTGCCGCTGCCTCTTTGCGGGCTGCCTCTACCGCCTCTGGCCGCTTATATGTGAGAGTTTTTCCATCATTATCAGTAAGCGTAAGCGTTGAGTCTGAAATTTTATAGCTCCATGACAGCTCTTTGAGGGGATGCATTATATACAAGTGACCACTGTCAACCTTCCAGCCCACACCTGCTTCATCAATGATTCCAGACCCATCACTTAACAGTTCCATATCTTTTATATTATTGCGAGCAGGTTGCCCAGCTTCTATTCTCCATCTACCGACAAGCGCTGAGGGATTGTCTGCGCTTGCGACGTCTGTCAGTCCAAGGGCGAAAATGAGAGTGAACATCATCAGGCGAAGGTAAGGTGTTAAAGCGAAAGTACGCATGGTTGAGTCTCCTGAACGGTTAGCGGGTAAGCCCCAAGGTTCTTGGCGGTGCTTGCCGTCCATATCTCGGTCAACCTGTTGCTACGCCAGCCGCACTGGATGGCAGCGCCATTTGACAAAGAGAATGGCAAACAAGGCGGCGCAGCAAGCATAGACGGTCTTGATGCCCCAAAATTCGTTCATACCGTATGCGATCAATGGCCCCAGGGCCGCACCCACATCCACGCTTAAGGCATAAGCCATGAGCAGCGTACGTTCGCCAGCGACTGCTGCGGCGTCGGCAGCGGCGGCATCGGTCAGAGTGGTGAGCATGGTAGCGGTCAACTGCATGCAAAGAATGCAGAGGAACCAAAAAAGCAAGGGAAGCGGAGACGCCAGAGCGGCAAAAGCCATTGTACCTGAAGCAAAGGAGCAAATCAGCATGTTTGTCCGACCGAAGCGTTGATCAGAGAATCTGCCGGCCAGGGGGGCGAGCCAAGGTTCCCAACCCCAGCGCAGAGCCTGAAAAAAACCGCCCAGAATGGACGCGCCGACCATTGAGCCGAACAGAGTCAATCCGCCGTTGGTATGCACGAAAATGAGGCGGCTGAGGGTGGAGGCCACAATACCCTGAAATACAAGGGCCAGCAGGCATCCAGTCGCCATCATCCAAAGCGCGTTCCTGTCCTGCACAATAGAGATAAAACTGGCGCAACCATTGGGGTTATCAGTATATTTCGCGTACTGGTCATTGCCAACTGGGATGCAGAAAAGCGTCAAGAAAATTGCCATAGCCGTGGCCGTTCCAAACACAGTCACGGTGGCTGTGATCCCGGCCCAGTCCGCAAGAATCCCCCCCAACAACATACCCCCCAGACTGCCGAGGCTATACAGGCCGTTGTATAAGCCGGTGTATTGTCCCCGGTTGTCCTGGCTTGACAGCTTGAGGATGCAAAAGAGTGAACCTAGGCGCAGCAATGTCCAAGCCACGCCCCATACACAGCGAGCAATAATCCAAAAAGCCAGGTTGGGCAAAAACCCATAGGAAAACGTGGTGGCAGCAGCCAGCACCACGGCAACAAAAATGCCCGTGCGTTCACTGAGATGCGAATAAATCCATCCGATACAAGGGTTCAGCGGCAAACGCACTATACGGTTGACCGCCAGAATGATGCCCACCTCCCACAGGGAAGATACGCCCATTTCCTGGTAGTGTATCGGCAGCACGATGTAGAGCATGGAATCGCCCAAAATACACAGGGCCGTTATGAAGGCGAATATGACTATGTGGCGCTTCTGGTCGGCGGCAGCTGTCATGTGGCCTCTCTACTTCTGACTCATACACAAAATGGGAGGATTACCAAGTGGCGAGGTGTCACATGGACATGGACGCATGAAACATTGCGTTTTGATCGAACTATTGCAACAGTCTCTGCTGCAACAAAACACTCATGTTTCGTCTGCCATCCAGTACGGACACAACACCGACACGATTCTGATTGATATAGTAAAATATGCGCCACGGAGGGCACTGTATCTCGCGGTAATCGGTGATGCCCAAGGCCAGCATTTCCGGCGGGCATTTTCCTCGCGCAGGAAACTTTTCAAGTGTGAGGATTTCATTCATCAATTTGTCCTGAATACGCGCAGCTTGCTCCACGCCGTCAGCAAGGACGATGAAGCCATAAACGGCGTCAAGGTCTTTTTCGGCGTCTTCGGAGATGAGTACCTCGAATTTATCCACTGCGCTTTCCTTCACGTCTGGCGCGAAGGCGGGCGAATACCATTTCGGCCGGGCTTTCTTTGCCTTCTTCGATGCTTTTCTTGCCCATAGTCAGAATTTTCAGCAGCGTTAAGCTTTCATGGAGGTTTTCATAATCTTTGACGCCCATGAGCACAGCGGCAGCCTCGCCGTTCTGTGTAATGACCATAGGACCTGACGCGTTGACTTGTTCCAGCACTTGAGCGCTGTTGGCTTTAAAGTAGCTGATGGGCTTGATATCCTGGCTTGGACGCATGTGTCCTCCAATGTTTAACTAAATATAGTTTAAATTTAGTTTACAAACAAGCCCCCCAAATACCACTTTCATTCAAATACCCATTCCATCATTCCATCGCTCTAACAAAAAAGGCAACGAACTCATCGACAAACTGATCATCGGCATGGCGCCCGGAAGTGCGCAAAATTGAGAAAAATGCCGGGGCAAGCTGGCTGGTTTGTTCCTTGCCCCGGCCAATTCACAGGGTTAGGCTGCGCACACAGACACAATTATGAGTATTTATGGTAACTCTTTGACGCCGAGAGCCCTCAATTCCATAGAACAAATACCAACATGATACATCCCATGAGCGATCAGGGAAATTAATGCCTCAAGATGTGTCACGTCATGCCCCATGCGTTGGGTGCGACCGCTGTTTTTGGCAAAGAGATCCTCATCCGTAAGGCGTTCAAAAAAGGCGTGGGCTGTGCCTACCATTTGCCGGGCAAGGTCAAGCACGTCCGCCTTGGTCGGCGCTGTTTCCCCATCTTTAATAAGCCGTATAATATCTGCATCGTGTCGTGTTTGTGTCGGGGGCGCACCGGCTTCCTTACAGAAGGAATCGATAACCCCGTAGACATGCACAAGTTGCTGCCAGTAATAAAAACCGCCTATCTTTTTTCCCCACAGGGCATCAGGGGTCAATTCAACCGCCTTGTCCAAAAAACCATAAACGGAATCAAAACGCGTCCTGAATGTGTCAAGAATATCGTGTGCCATACAAATCTCCTTATTGATCCTGAAATCCTATGCCATGCTACTAAAAACGCCCTATTTCGTTATTACGGGCAGGATAGCAGATAACTCCGGGGGAGGCAAAAGGCGTCCCGCTCAAAGGTGACGCTTGATGAATAATCTTGTAGGCCCACTACACCTTGCCCCGACCAAAGCCAACTTGAGTGCGTGAAGGGGAAAAAGTCTATGAAAGTTCCCATAACTACCCTGAGATTCACATGATCGCACAAAAAAACTGGCAGGAAAATGGCACAAGGTTCCTTTGGGCGCTTTTTCTATTTTTGACCGCATTCAAGTTGCGGGGTGCCTTGCACGTTCTTGGTGAGCAAAATTAACGCAGTTTTTATAACGAATGAGTATTAAATATTCTTCCCGGATGGCCGGAGTTTCGTAATTTTTTGTCCATTCAGACCGATCGCGGCCATCAGTCCTTTTTGCCCGTAGATAAAGGCAAAGACGTCAGAGCGTAGCGTGGTGCTAGACATGTCTTTTCCCATCCCAGCATCCACGACGACAACATTTGGCCCGGTGCCAATAGACCATCCGCTGCTGCTGTCGAGGTATGTAAGCGACTCGGACGTTGCCAGAAACATGGTTTCGGAAAAACTCTCTGCGCCGAACTGCAAGCCGTAAGATAACGCAGCCAGATTGTAGTATCCGAGCACGTGACCGTCGGGAGAAAACAGAACCCCATTGCCACCGGAACCGCCGACGATGAGCCCAGCTTTAATAACATTCGGAAACACCAAAATACCTACAGCGCGCGAACGAATGCCTTTTGCCTTAGATGATATGCCATACAATTCATTTAGAGACTTGCGAGCTTCTTCTTCTAACTTCACCTGGCGGGATTCCGAAATAGTCGGCCCCTTCCTACCCGAACACGCGCCCACACACATCACCACGACAAAAAAAATAAGCAACGCCGACAGACTTTGTTTTTTCATAAGCTGAACCCTTTCATTCAAGTACCCATTCCATCATTCCATCGCTCTGACAAAACTGGCGTAGAACTGGCACAGTGCAGGCTCCCCCGGGAGCCTTTTCTGCTTTTACGGCCACTCTGAAATTGAGAGGTATCCAATGGACAACAGGATAAAAGTCGAGCGCGGGATTCGTTACCGCGAACACCCCACGAGGAAGCACGGCGTCCCGCGCCACCTTGACCGTTATTATGTCATCCGCCTAGCAGTAGACGGTATTATGCGTCAAGAAGCCCTCGGCTGGGAGTCAGAGGGGATTACCTTGGAAAAAGCTCGTCTGGAGCTTGCCAAATTACGAGAGGCCAGGCGCACAGCCTTTCTGTCAAAAATGACCTTGAGCTTGTGCTTAGCTCGATCAAACAGCTTGAGCCGATGCCCGGTGCAGTGCTGCACTCTGACCAGGGCACTCAATACACGCACAAGTCCTATCAGCGGGAACTTGATCGCCTGGAGGTTTTCGGCAGCCATTCCAGGCAAGGCAACTGCCTGGATAACGCAGCCATGGAATCCTTCTTTTCCCACCTGAAAACAGAAGCATTTGCCGGGAAAGAGCTGCTTGGCAGAGAAGAAAGCGTGGCTCTGGTACAGGAGTATATACATTTTTAT
>WRKB01000185.1 GCA_009778295.1 Betaproteobacteria bacterium
CTAGGTGACCGGATGAAGGCGGAACAGGCCACTGACAAACTGTTCGACATGCTTGCCCATCCTTACGAGGATGTCAGGGAAGCAGCGCTTGAAGCCTGCATCGCCCTGAATACCCCCAAAGCGGTGGAACGCTTCAAGCAGCTTTTCAAAGATGATTCCCAGTCGCGCGCCATGGCGGTGTATGCCCTCGGCCGTCAGAATCTTGCGGGCAACCTGCCGGAACTGCGCGTCGCTCTGGAAGACGAAGATCCGCATGTGCGCCAGGTCGCTGTGGAGGTTTTCGGCGCTGCCGGTCCCTGCAGCCAGGAATATCTGCCCCTTCTGCTGCCCCGGTTGAACGATGAAAACAGGGATGTGCGGGTAACCATGGTTTCTTTGCTCGGCAACTGTAACGCGCCTGATGCGGTGCCCCATCTGTTGTCCGCTTTGAACGACCAGGAGGATTGGGTGCGCATCCGCGCAGTGGAGGGACTGGGGCAATTGAAAGCCACTGCGGGGGTTCCGCATCTGGTGCAGATGCTGAGTTCGTCCAATCCCATGCTTACCTTTAAAATTATTGACACGCTTGGCCGCATTGGCGGCAAAGTCGCTTTCCGCGCCCTGCTTGGGATGATCGATCACGCGGATCCCGAGATCCAGCACGTTGCAGCCGAAGCGGTTTCAAGTATTCAGGCGGAACAAAAATGAGCATGCTCTCCTCGACCCCGCTTTCCGCCTCGCCTTTCCGGAAGGAGATAAAAGTCAGCGACGAAGAATTTCGCCAGCTGCGTGATTTTATTTATGCCCAATGCGGCATTTTTATTGCCGAAAACAGAAAATACCTTATTGAAAACCGTCTGGCGATCCGCATCAGAGAACTCAGCCTCCATTCTTATGGCGAGTACTATAATTTTCTGCGTTTTGACTCCAATAGACGCGCCGAGCTGACCAAGCTTTTTGAGGTCGTCACCACCAATGAAACCAGCTTTTTCCGCAATCCTCCCCAGCTGCAGATTTTTCAGGATGTAGTATTGAAGGGAGCGATCGAGGACTTACGCAAAAGCAACCAGAAAAAACTGCGTATCTGGTCGGCAGGCTGCTCAACCGGCGAGGAGCCTTATACAATAGCCATTATCATCCACGAGCTGCTCAGGCAGGAAGTACTGGCCTGGGATATAAAAATCACCGCCAATGATCTCTCGGAAGCGGTTCTGGTCTCTGCCCGCCGCGGCATTTATTCGGAGTACTCCTTGCGCACCACGCCTAAAGAAATCATCGCAAAATATTTTGCCAAAGACGCCCAGGATTATAAACTTGATCCCAAGGTCAAGCGTCTCGTCTCGTTCGGGCAGATTAACCTGAACGACAAGCTGCAGCTTGCTCGTGTGGACCGTTCGCACATTGTTTTTTGCCGCAACGTGATTATTTACTTTGACGACGACATGAAGCGCAGGGTTATCAGCGCATTTTACGACAATCTGCTGCCGGGCGGGGCCCTGCTGATTGGACATTCGGAGTCACTTCACAACATCAGCCGCGCATTCAAGCCTGAACATCACAAAGGGACCATTATCTACCGCAAGACAGTCTGAACGGCGGTATTCTGATGAGCGTCAAGCTAATTGCCATAGCCAACCAAAAAGGAGGCGTAGGAAAGACCACAACAACACTCACCCTGGCGACTGCCCTTACGCGCCTGGAAAAGCGCGTGCTTGTGCTGGACCTGGACCCGCATGCGTGCGCGTCGCTGCACATGAGGCTCTACCCGGAAAGCCAGTCTCATACTCTGCATGATCTTTTTCTGGCTGCGGAAGACCAGCGTGGGGCGCTCTGGAAAGACATTATCAAAGAGGTGAGTTCGCAGCGCCTGTATATCGCCCCTGCGAGCATCAGGCTTTCCGAGCTTGAAATAGATCTGCGCGATCGTAAAAATAAGGGAGGGGTTCTGGCTGATGCGCTTAAGCTCGTCCAGGATGATTACGAGTATGTACTGATGGATTGCCCCCCCCATGTCGGAATTTTGCTGGTCAATGCTCTGGTGGCGTGCGATCTGTTGCTCATACCCATCCAGACGGACTTTTTGGCGCTGTACGGATTGAAACTGCTTTTTGACACAATGAGGACGCTGAACAAGGTGCTGCCCGCGCCTATCAGGTATATGGCGCTGCCGACCATGTACGACAGGCGCACCAGGGCCTGCACGCGCGTATTGGAATTGTTACAGGAAAAAATGGGTTCTGCTGTGTTCAAGACCATCATTGGCATAGATACCCGCCTGCGCGAAGCCAGCGCCCATGGGTGCGTAATCTATGATTTGGATCCTCAAAGCCGCGGAGCTTTGGCCTATACGGAATTAGCCAGGGAAATCATGGAATTATGAGTATAAAACCGGAAGAATACCTCCAGGCGCAATCCTTTGCGCTCCCGGCATCCGGCCCGGCAACGGAATTGAGCAGCGCCGAGCAGTCGTTCATCAGTAAATACGTCGGGGGCGATGTGGCGCTCGCGCTGGAAACGCAACGGCATGACCCTGCTGCCCAGACGCTCCCGTTGCCTGCGGAGCCGCCGATCGCAGAAGACGGCGGCGGGCAGCCCCCGCTCGAACCTTCGCTGCTGGAACGCCTTAAAGAAGCGCCTACCGTGCAGATGGTAGCCTTCTATCTGGACTCGCAGGTCTACCTGATTCCTACCATGGCCGTCAGTGAAGTATTGCGCTACGTGCCGCCCGTCCTCCTGCCCATGGCCCCGGACTATGTTGCGGGAGTTATCAACCTGCGAGGGAAAGTCACACCGCTTCTCTATCTTGAAGATTTACTCACCACTCCCCGGACAGTGCGCAGTGAGAACCGCTTCATCATCATTTGCAGTTACAAGGGGCTGCAGGTTGGTCTTATCTTTGATAAGGTGCATACCATGTATACCTTCCGACAGGAACAGATCATGTGGGATGTGGAAGCACGCATTGGAGCGAGTGCGGAATACATTTGCGGTCTTGTGGATGTGGACGAAAATATTTTGGGCGTAGTATCCGTTGACATGATAATCGACAAAGTCCTTCAGGACTAGGATGGAGCCATGAGCAAACATATCCTGATCGTTGACGACTCCAAGACTATTCGTAATCTCCTTGCTTTTGTCGTGAAGTCCGAAGGATTCAAGGTTACGACAGCCGAAGATGGGCTTGATGGTTTAGAAAAACTCTATACTATGGAGCAGGTGGATCTTATCGTCTCTGATGTCAACATGCCGCGTATGGATGGGTTTACGTTTATCAAAACCCTGCGGGAACAGGATGCCTACAAGGATGTGCCCGTCATTGTCCTGTCCACGGAAGGCAAAGAAAAGGACATTGCCACGGGTATGAATATGGGCGCCAATCTGTATATGGTAAAACCTGCGGAACCGGCGAAAATGATTCGTAATATAAAGATGCTGATCGGGTGAGTGCTTACGCTGTTCCAGGCAGCGTAGAGCGGCGCTCGCAACTGCAACAGGACGGCAAACCCCAGGCTGAATAGAATCGGCCGCAAGTCAAGGATGCTGTATGAGCCAGGATTTCATGGATGCAGAACTCTTTGCCGACTTTATCATTGAGGCCAAAGAGCACCTCGAAACCATCGAACCTAACCTGCTGGACCTTGAAAAAGCTCCCGACAATCTCGGGCTGCTGAACGATATATTCCGTCCCATGCATTCGCTCAAGGGCGCTTCGGGTTTTCTCGGCCTGAACAAAATGAATATGCTTGCGCACAAATGCGAAAATATCCTGGATGCCTTGCGTAAGGGGGATATGGTTATCACCTCGGAAATCATGGACATCATCCTGGCTTCCACGGATGCCCTGCGCCAGATGATAGACAGCCTTGAGAGCACAAATACCGAGGGTGAGGTGGAAACAGAACACCTTATGAACCAAATTAACACCATCATGGCCGGCGGTTCTGCCGTGTCCGTCTCCCCGGCATCTTCGGCAGGTACGCAGCCCGCAGAGGAACCCGTCGTGTTCGAAGGGGTGCAAGCGGCGGAAAGCGAGCTCGAAAAGGAAGCTGTTGTATCCCACAATGCGCAAGCGGCAGAGAATGGCCCCGAAGAGCTGATGCCGGTCGTTCGCGCTGAAGACGCCGCAAGCAGTGTTTCAGATGGTGCCGCCATGCCCGCCATGAGCGCCAAGGAATGGATCCAGACGCTCGAACAGTTGCCCGCCTATAAACTCACTGCTTTTGGAGAGAGCCACCTCAGAGACTTTATCGATGAAGCGCATGAAATAATTGAGAATCTTATTGCAGGTTTGATCAGCCTCGAAGAACAGCCCGAAGGACAGGATGAACTGATCAACGATCTGTTCCGGTATTTTCATAATCTTAAAGGCAACAGCGGCATTATAGCGTTTCAGGAGCTCAACAGCCTCACGCATGAGGCCGAAACCCTGCTCAACAATATCCGCCGCGGCGAAATGTCCCCCAGCCATGAACTTATCGATCTGCTCCTGCTCGTTGTGGATGTGATGGAAGCTTTGGTTAGCGACATTGATAGCGCGGACGGTTCGGTGCGGCCCTTTGATATTTCTCAGGCTCTGCGCCAGTTGCAACAGGCCGTGGCAGGCGGGGAGATCGCCCTGCCGGCAAGCCTGCGCGAGGCGCCACCTTCTTCCGGCGAAGGAAGAAGCGCGAAGGAGACGGCAAAACCGGAAAGTTCGCCGTCTACGGAAACTTCCATACCGGTCATTATTCCCTTGGGGAATGAAGAAGATGATCTGGACGCTTTTCGCAAAACAGTGCAACAGCAGGCGGAAATTTTCCACTCCGCCTGTGCCTTGCTTGGCAAGGACGGCAACAATAAGGACAATATCAGCGCCCTCTACCGTTCT
>WRKB01000186.1 GCA_009778295.1 Betaproteobacteria bacterium
CCCGCCACAAGCTTACGGGCGCAAAAGACAGCGCGCCCTTTCGGAGTCCCAAAGGGGAAGTCTTCTGGGCGCGCCCTTACGGGCAGAATGTGTGGATCTATTCCGACCGGCCGCTCGATCTGACGGGTAAACGCCAGGAGCTTGAAGCCGCAGGCTACAGTTTTTTCGCCCACATGCCGGAAAATTTGCCGCAAAAATTGCCGGAAAACACCCGTTCAAGCCTGTTCAACTGGAGTGGGGAATTGTTGTAGGGGAATCTGAGGATCACACATCAACATTCCGCAACAGATCATCCAGGCTGTCGCGGCGGCGGATCAGGCGGCAAGAGCCGTCAGCGCAGATGAGCAGCTCGGCCGGGCGCAGTCGCAGGTTGTAGTTGGAACACATGGCAAAACCATACGCCCCGGCATCAAGCACGCCCAGGATGTCGCCGATGCGGATTTCAGGCAGGTTGCGATGTTCGGCAAGGATATCGCCGCTTTCGCAGATATTGCCCACCACGGTCTGCGTTAGGAGTTTGGTCTCGTTCTGTTCCCCGGCGCGATAAATCTCTATGTCGTGGTGCGAATTGTACATCACGGGCCGCATAAGCGTGTTAAACCCCAGATCCGTGCCTGCATAGCGCCGCCCGGCAGTGGTTTTGACGGCGTGAACCGTACCGAGCAGCAGGCCACATTCCGCAACGATATATCGGCCGGGTTCCACGTAAAAACAGCCCTTGTACCCTGTTTGCGCGGCAAAGGCGCTGATGCGCTCGTGGATGCCCCTGCCCAGAGCGACCATATCAAGCCGGGCTTCGTTTTCGTATTTGCGGTATGGGATGCCGAAGCCGCCACCGAAGTCGAGGATTTCAAGCTGCGCGAATTCTCCGGGGCACAGGGCAGCGGCAAAGGCGAGCAGCCAGTCCATGGCGTCCAGATAGCCGCCCGGTTCCATAAATAAAGAACCGATGTGCTGGTTCAGGCCGGCCAGCGTCAGGTTATGCCCGGCAAGCAGAGCACGCGCTTCGCCAAGTTCTTCGGGGGAGATGCCGAATTTTGTAGCCTTGCCCGCAGTGACCACTTTCTGATGATGCCCAGCGCCTATGCCGGGATTGAAACGCAGCATGACCCTGCCGCCCCTGTTGATGCGGCCGTACAGGTCAAGCTGCGCGAGCGAATCCACGCTGACCAGCAGACCGTGTTCCACCGCGTTTTTCAGTTCCGCTTCGGCAACATTGTTGCAAACGTACAGTATTTGTTCCCGCGGAAATCCCGCATGCAGGTTCATACGCAGTTCGCCAGGCGACATGGCGTCTGCCAGGCAGCCTTCTTCGCGGATAATGCGCAAAAGCGACGGATTGGAGTTCGCCTTGGCCGAATAATTCACTCGAAAGCCTGGATGCTCGGACAGTTTCAGCACCTCGCGGCAGGAACGCCGCAAGATGTTTTCATTATAGATGTAGAGCGGGCTGCCATAGGCGGTGGCAAGCTGCTGCGGGGGGATGCCGCCGAAAAAGGAGAGCTTGTCGGTATACGAAGAACGGAGTGCTGGCATGGAGACCTCGGGGCGGTTTCAGCCGGTGAAGGCTCTTCCCGCACGGATTATTCGGAATTGGAATTGTCATGTTCCGGCAAAATTTTCTTGAGGGAAAAATCAATACCCCTGACTTTGGGCTGCCTCTGGCTGTCGTTGAAGATGTCTGAAGCCCACAACGCGGCTTCGGCGTAACTTGCCTTGAGAACAGCGGAACTCTGCCCCAGATGGGAGACGAGTGTATCAACCCTGTCCCATTCCCCGAGCTCGTAGGCCTTGATCAGGTCGAGCCAGGGCGCATACGGGCCGGTGCCTGTTGCCAGTGCGTCCATCATCGCCTCTTCCATGGGCAGTTCGTTCCGCACCTCGTTTATGGGGATACCCAGGATGTGTTCCAGAAGGGAAAAAAGTCCGAGCAGGAACAGGGAAGCCCCCATTCCCCGCTGCGAGGACGTGACCGTCCTGCTGTGACGCGCAAGGATTTCACCGTTGCGGCGCGCAAGAACCTCAAGAAATTTGCCCCGCAGGGCGGAGGCGTAGGCCAGTTCGTGCGACATGGGCGCAGCATCCAGTCCCGCCAGGATCGTAACGCACAGCCATTGGTGGAATTTCTGCCGTCCAAGAAGGAGGATCGCCTGCCTGATGCTGTTCACTTTTTTGCTCAGGCCGAAGTACACGGAATTGATGTGGCGCAGCAGTTTGTAGCTGAGGCTGATATCCGCCATGACGACTTCCGCCACGCTGTTGATTTTGCTTTCCTCGCTGGAGGTCAGGGACAGCAGCCGGAATTTGACAGCTTGGGAAGGAGACAGCTTTTTCCCCTTGACGATTTCAACGTGCCCGAAAAAAAATCCTTGAAAAAGGGCAAAATTCAACTCGCGGCACAAGCGCATCGTGTCCGAGTCCTCCACCTTTTCCGCCAGCAGCGTGACTTCATACTCGCGCAAGATTTTGACCATGCTGCGGATTTCCGCTTCGCCCTTGCGGTATACATCCACTTTGACGAGATCAATCAGGGGAAGAAAGGCGGCCAGCTCTTCCTGCCCCGTATAATCGTCGAGCGCCAGAGTATACCCCTGCTGCCGCAAATTCCGCAACTCCTGCAGCAGCGTGGGGGTGGGCCGCGCATGTTCAAGAACCTCCACCACACAGATATCCGGCGGCAGCATTGTTGCCAGCCCGGCTTCCAGGGTCTCCTCGGTGAAATTGATGAACAGCCGTTGCCCGTGACGCAGGGTGGGACGTATGAGTTCAAACCCGTCAATAAGTACCGTGGCGGTTGCCGCACTGGGATTTTTTCCGCCCAGGCCCGGCTTCATGGCCGGATCGCGGAAGAGAAGTTCATAGGCCGGGACATTGTTGGAAACGTCAAAAATGGGCTGCCTGGCTACCAGGGCGACATCCAAGTGGATGAGGCCCTGTGCCTGCTCTTTTATACCTTCGAATGTTGTCATGTCAGGCGTGTGCGCCATAGGATCTCCATACCCAAGCGTCCTGAAAAATTTGGCTGCAGGGACTATATAAGTAAATAAATATAGATAAATAAATACATATAGCAGGAATAAATTTGCCGATCAAGGAACTCCCATTTTATGAAAATGTCAAGGGCTTTTCTGGAACAACTTGAAGCGCCCGCATGCTTCTGATTGACATTCCGCCCCTTCCCGTGTTTGTTTCGGCGCAAGCAGGGGGAGCGCATGGCCATTCAGAAAGGAGATACCGTTCGGGTACATTACACCGGCATGCTGGCGGACGGCGCGGTATTCGATTCCTCGCGCGAACGCGATCCGCTTGAATTCGTGCTTGGCAGGGGTACGCTCATTGAAGGTTTTGAAAAGGCGCTGCTTGGCCGCGAGGCTGGTGAACGGGTGCAGGTGACCATTCCGGCGGCCGAAGCCTATGGAACCGTGGACAATGACCTGATGTTCAAGGTGCCTCTCAGTGAAGTGCCTGCCCATATCACACCGGAACCGGGCCTTCAGCTGTCTTTGAGTTCTCCGGAAGGAGATATGGAAGTGACCATCACCCATGTGGATGACAATATGGTCGTGCTCGACGCCAACCATCCTTTGGCGGGCAAGGAACTGACCTTTGACATTGAAATCATTGCCGTCAGCGGGAGAAGCGCATGAGCCAGAATTTCGCACGCTCCAACGCCATCATGTCCATTACCACCTATAAGGCCCAGTCCCCGGTTTTCAGCTTTGCCGAAACCCGGCCTCAGGACATTTACGCCTGCAATGTTTTCAGCGATAGAGTCATGCGTGAACGCTTGCCCAAGGTGGTGTATAAGGCACTCAAAAAGACCATCGATTTGCATGAGCGCATGGACCCGTCCATCGCTGATATTGTAGCGACAACCATGAAGGAATGGGCGTTGGAAAAAGGTGCGACGCACTATACGCACGTTTTTTATCCTTTGACCGGCCTGACCGCCGAGAAGCACGACAGTTTTCTGGCCCCTGACGGGCAAGGTGGTGTAATTGCTGAGTTTTCTGGTTCCATGCTTATCCAGGGCGAGACGGACGGTTCCAGTTTCCCCTCCGGAGGCTTGCGCTCCACCTTCGAGGCCCGCGGCTACACCGCCTGGGATGTGACCAGCCCGGCCTATCTCATGGAGAACCCCAACGGCATTTTTTTGTGCATCCCCACTCTGTTCCTGTCGTGGACAGGTGTGGCGCTGGACAAGAAAACGCCGCTGTTGCGCTCCAACCAGGCATTGAACAAACAAGCCTCGCGGCTGCTCAAAATTTTCGGCATCGAAAGCAAACTGCCCGTTATCTCCTATGCCGGGCTGGAACAGGAATACTTTCTCATCGACCAGCACTTCGCTTTTGCGCGGCCTGACATTCACATCGCCGGGCGTACGCTTTTCGGCGCGCATCCGGCGAAAGGCCAGGAATTCGGCGATCAATACTACGGCGTGATCCCCCGCAGGGTGCTTTCCTTCATGATGGAAGTGGATCATGAACTCTACAAACTCGGTGTCCCCGTCAAAACGCGGCATAACGAGGCAGCCCCAAGCCAGTATGAGATCGCGCCGCTGTATGAAGCGGGCAATCTGGCCACGGATCACAACCACCTGATCATGGTCACCCTGCATAACGTGGCCAAACGCCACGGCATGCTCTGCCTGCTGCACGAAAAACCTTTTGCGGGCATCAACGGCTCGGGCAAACACCTGAACTATTCGCTTGGCAACGCGCAAATCGGCAACTTGTTTGAACCTGGAGACACTCCTCATGAAAACGCCAAATTTCTGGTCTTTTGCGCGGCGCTCATCCGCGGAGTGCATAAATACGGCGGGCTGCTCCGCGCCACCGTGGCTTCGGCCG
>WRKB01000187.1 GCA_009778295.1 Betaproteobacteria bacterium
ACGAGTTCCGGGGATATTCTGATTGAGCTTTTCCCCGACAAGGCGCCGAAAACGGTTGAGAATTTTCTTGCCTATGTGGACGGGGGGTTTTACGAAAACACCCTTTTCCACCGCGTGATCAAAAACTTCATGATTCAGGGCGGCGGTTACGGTCCGCGCATGGACGAAAAACCGACGGGCGACCCCATTGAAAACGAGGCCGACAATGGCCTGAAGAATCAGCGCGGCGCCATCGCCATGGCCCGCACCACGGATCCGCACAGTGCCACCGCACAGTTCTTCATTAATCTCACAGACAATGACTTCCTTGACCATACGGAAAAGGATGCCCAAGGCTGGGGGTACTGCGTGTTCGGCCAGGTAAGCGAGGGTATGGAAACCGTGGACGCCATCGCCAAGGTCAAAACCCACGCCCGGGATACGCATGACGATATGCCGGTGGATATGGTGCTGATTGTCTCAGCCGCCCGCTTTACATAGAACATACATTGCCAGGAAGGCTCCCTGCCTGCAATGTTTGAAACTGCTCACCCGCTTACCGACAAGCCCTGCTCGCTGAGAGCGCGCGCATGGCGGATGACCGAGGTCAGGGGACAGTCACTGCAGCCGTGATCGTGCTCGAAACGCTTGTGGATGGCGCGAATAGCCTCATTCGCCGAAAGGAACACGTTGTCCCAGGTCACGTCTTTCAGAACCCCGGTGCGTTCGAGCACCTCGGCCACTTCCCCCACCACACCGCTGAACGACAAACCAATCCCGGCTTCGGCAGTCTTTCTTACCAGCGTGGCAAGGGTATCTTCGCCTGATGCGTCGATATGGGTGATGCCCGAGCAGACGAGGTGGATGTGCCGTAATTCGGGCTGATTTTTCAGCCGCCAGAAGATATGATCCTCAAGGGCGCCGGCGTTGGCAAAAAATAGTACGCCCTGAAAATGGATAACAGCGATATGCCTGCACTCCAGGAGACCGAAAACCTCGGCGTCACGCAATACGTTGTCGGGTCCGGAGGAAAGGGTAACCACCCGTGTTCGCATGGAACGGTAAAAAAACAGCGCAAGGGACAAAATCACCCCAATACCTATGCCGTAATCCATATGCGGGGCAAAATACAGCGTTGTCCCAAAGGTAATGAGGGCGACACAACCGTCGGGCCATTGCGCCGTCCACGCCCGGCGAAATTCCTGCACGCTCACAAGGCCCACCACCGAACGCATGACAATCACCGCCAGCACGGGTTGCGGCAGATAATACAGCGCCTTTGTAAAAAACAGCAGGGCCAGCAGGGAGCCTACAGCGGCAATGACCGGCACCATGCCCGTTTTGCCTCCTGCCCCGATATTCACCGCCGTGTTGGAAAAAGAGCCGGACACCGGCGAAGTCTGGGTGAAGCTGCCCGCAATATTCGCAAGCCCCTGGCCCACCAATTCCTGGTTGGGATCAAGCTGGTAGCCGAATCTGTTTGCGGCGGACTTGGCCATGGATATGGATTCCGCAAACCCCATGAAGGCGATCACCAGAGCCTGCGGCAAAAGATACAAAAGACGCTGCGGATCCATGCCGGGCAGAGAAAACGGCGGCAGGCCGTCCGGCATGCTTCCAACCACCAGTCCCCCGCCGCGGAAATGCAGGGCGTTGAGATCCCCGATGATCCCCCCCACGGCTATGCGCCATACCCGCGCCCCGTGTTCTTTCGGCAATTCCGGTTCCGGCTCGGAGGTCTCAACCCCGGGAATCAGGCCCGGACTTTTCACGGCGTAAAAGCGCATCTCTCCATCCTCTCCCGACACAGCGTGGAAAAGGGTGCTTCGTAAATGTTCCCGCGCAAGCGCCAGGTGTTCCATCAGGCGGGTTTGTTGCAGCTGTTTCTCCTGAAAGGCGTGTGTGGCTTCAATGGCTGCGGCGCGGGGGTGTTTGCTCCCCGGCGGGTGCTCGGCCAACAGCTTCAGCCTGTTCAGTTCTTCCGTTGTCGTGGCCAGCACCTGCTGCTGCCGGGATAAATCGCGGATAAGCATCCGTGTCGCCGGCGAGGCGATGGCATCAATGCTCGTAACGACATTTTTTTCAAAGCTCAAAGCCCAGGAAGCAATGGTGCACAGGGCCACAGTCGCCAAGACTGCGGGGATTTTAGGAAACCACCGTTTCACCCCCCAGATGCACAACGCGGCAGCGGCAGCCATAAGCACGGTGGGCATGTGGGTGTAGTGCAAGGCCGATTCAAAGACCCGCATCACCGTCTCATACTGACGCGACGCGCTTTCTACGCTGACTCCGAAAATTTTGGAAAGCTGCGAACTGGCGATAATGAGAGCGGCAGCGTTGGTAAATCCGGAAACCACCGGCAGAGAAAGAAAATTCACCAACGCCCCCATGCGGCATAAGCCCAGGGTCAGTTGGACGACACCCACCAGAAAGGTCAACAGCACCATATAAAGGATATAGTCGGCCGTTCCCGTCATCACGAGCGGTTCCAGAGCGGCGGCGGCCATAATGGAGGTCACCGCCACGCTGCTCGTGATGATATGCCGGCTGGAGCCGAAAAGACCGCCGATAAAGGCAGGCAGCAAGGCCGCGTAAAGGCCGTGGTAGGCGGGAAGACCGGCCAGTTGCGCATTTGCCATGGACTGAGGGATCAGCACCAGGGAAACAGTGCATCCGGCGGCAAGATCGGCTTTCAACGTCCGCCGATCGTAATCCTTTATCCAGACAAGAAACGGAAACGCTTTCTCCAAAAATCGCATGGACATTCTCCTCTCAATAGGTGAAAGCCTGCCTGGAAGCTTTGCAATGCCCCGCCGAGCAAGAAAAAAACGTTTAAACCTCACGATTGCAAAGGCAAGCGGTATGCCTGGAGCGTCATGCATTGCGCCTGCGCCGGGCAGCCCCTTCCTTTATAGCAGGATGGCTCCGATAAGCCAGAGGACGAACACCACGCCGAACATGCCCAGCGCCATGTTGCGCGTGGCAAAGCCCAGTTTCCAGGGGACAAAGCAGGCGCTTGCCAGTACGCCGAGCAGGCCTACTTTCAGGACGCTGCTCAGTCCGTCAATAAGGGGCGAGAGATTGGACTCCGGCATAGTTCCCCGCGGATATGTCCGCTGTTATGGCGAGTTCCACACACGACGTTTGGAAATGCTGATTAATAGTCTTTCTGCCTGCTGTCAAGGAAGACGGTCCCGGAGCGGCCATGTCCAGGGCGCTCGCCGCGCGTTGTCCCAATGCGGGCACTGCCGGTTCCGGCGTTTTTCTTGACATTTGCCAAGAGATGCAGGCTAAGATAGGTTTGTGCAGCCGCCCCTCCGCCTATGGACTGGCGCGGCGCGAACAGGCAGAAAAAGCGCGCACGCAGGCCGGCCCTATTGCGATGGCCGCTGCCCCTGCTTTGACCTGTCCCCCTTTACAGGATACAGAAGAAAAAAATGGAGAGACATTCTATGTTGCTTGAAGGAAAAAGAGCTCTGATTTTCGGGGTTGCCAACGCAAAAAGTATTGCTTATGGAATATCCGCCGCATTCCGCCGCCACGGGGCGCGTTTGGCCTTCAACTACGTGGGCGAGGCCATTCAGAAGCGCGTTGATCCTATTTCACAGGAACTGGGAGGCGAATTCACTTTCCAGTGCGATGTGACAAGCGAGGAACAGATTGCCCAAGCGGTGGATCTGGCCCGGCAGCGATGGGGCGGCGTGGATATTCTGGTGCATTCCGTGGCCTTTGCCAGCCGGGACGCCCTGACGGGCCGCTTCATCGACACTTCCCGCGCCGGTTTTGCGCAGGCGCTGGATATTTCCGCCTATTCCCTGGTGGCGCTGTGCCATGCGTTTGAGCCCCTTTTTACGCCCGGCGCGTCCGTGCTTACCATGACGTATTATGGAGCGCGCAAAGTCATCACCAACTACAACGTCATGGGGGTGGCCAAAGCGGCGTTGGAAGCCTCGGTGCGTTACCTGGCCGTGGATTTGGGCAGGAAACAGGCGCGCATTAATGCCATCAGCGCCGGGCCGGTGCGAACGCTGGCGTCTTCCGCGATTTCGGATTTCAGAAAAATCTTCGACCATATCGAAAAGTATGCGCCGCTTGGCCGCAACATCACCACAGACGAAGTGGGCAACGCGGCTGCCTTCCTGTCTTCGGATCTGGCTTCCGGCATTACCGGCGAAACGCTTTTTGTGGACAGCGGCTATAACATTCTCGGCATAACCCCTTCCGATGAAAAACCCGCATAGGCAGACGGCGCCGGTCGCATCCGGCACAAGGAGACATTATGACTGAATTGTTGATTCTTGCCTGTATTTTTGTGGCGATATTTCTCGTCACAAGATTCGTACAAAAAACGGGCGGTACTGTCGGGGGATGCTGAATACCCCGCCTGGACACCCGTGGGGTGGATCCGAACAGGCCAGACCCTGACCGTAACCCTGAGCAGTGAGGCTAGCCGGGCGCTGCCCTTGCCAAAACCGTACGCTTTGTGTAAAGGACAGCGCTTCTGCGGCGAAAAACCGCGTGTTCCGGAGAGGTGTCCGAGATGGCCGAAGGAGCATGATTGGAAATCATGTGTAGTCGTAAGGCTACCGGGAGTTCGAATCTCCCCCTCTCCGCCAGAAGAGTATCCAGCCCGATTCGATATAGTCAAATAAGCATTGATAATAAAGAATTTTTGCTTAAATGACTGTCCGAGTCGGGCTGATTTTATCCATAGACACCTCGCCTTTTCGGGGGTATTCATGGGGGTATAAATCCCAAGCGGGAGGTGATACCCCCATGCCTCTGACCGATACCGCCATACGCGCCGCAAAACCCACGGCTACACCGCAGAAACTCTTTGACGGCAACGGCCTGTTCCTTTTTATCGCTCCAAGCGGAGCCAAAAG
>WRKB01000188.1 GCA_009778295.1 Betaproteobacteria bacterium
CCCCGTTCCGGACGTTGTAGCATAATATCGCGCGGCGAACGGCCGACCAGGGTCAACAGCGATGCTTCGGCAGCTTCGCGCGCGGCCAGGGTGTCGTGCAGGGAAACGCGCGCCACATCCACTTCGGCCTTGGCACGCAGCCAGTCAAGTTCGGTAATGTCGCCTGCCTTAAAACGGTCGGTATAGATTTTTAGGGCGTCTTCCCGCGTTCTTACGGTCCGTTCGGTGACTTCCTTCTGCAGGTCAAGCGCCAACAACGCGAAATAGCTTCTGGCCGTTGCGCCGGAAGTGGTCAGGCGCAGGCCGATATAGGCAGCTTGCGAGCCCAGCAGAATATCGGAAAGCGCGGTATAACTGTTGCGGTATTTACCCCAAAGATCCAATTCCCAGGCTGCGGATAGGCCGCCGTTGTAGGCAGGCTGCACGCGATCCCAGTCGGTGGGAAGAGGCGAGGGGCCTTTGAGCGATACGCTGCTTAGATTCCAGCCGCCGTTAATTCCCACGGAGGGAAAGAGGAAAGACGTGGCCACGCCGAGCTGGGCGCGGGCGGAGTTCACCGTGGCAAGCGACTGTTCCAGATCCTGGTTTTTTTGCAGGGCTTCTTCCACCAGAACGTCCAATACCTGGTCGTCAAAGCGCGTCCACCATTGCCGGGCGAGAGGGGTTTCTGCCTGTTCAGGCACATTCCATTCAGCGGGCAGGGGCATATTCGGGCGTTCATAGTTAGGCGCCAGGGAACAGGCAGGCAGGATCAGCGCCACAAGCAGGGCAAAAAGCAGGGCAAAGAGTTTCATTGTGTACCGTCCTCACGGCGCGTGCCAAAGATCTTTTGCGAAAAGGTCATAATAGTTTTGAAGAAGAAGGGAACAAACAGGGTAGCGATGCAGGTGGCCGCAAGCATGCCGCCAATGACCGCCGTGCCGATGGCGTGACGGCTGTTGGCGCCAGCGCCGCTGCTGATGGCCAGCGGCAGGCAGCCCATGATGAAGGCCAGCGAGGTCATGACAATAGGCCTGAAGCGCAGGCGCGAAGCCCGCAGGGCGGCCACATCCAGAGTGCGGCCCTCCCGCCAGGCTTCAGCCGCGAATTCCACAATCAGGATGGCGTTTTTGGCCGCAAGCCCGACCAGAGTGATCAGGGCGATTTGGAAATACACGTCATTGGCCAAACTGCGCAGCCAGATGGCGGCAATGGCCCCGAAAACTCCGAAGGGCACGGCGGTGAGTACCGCCAGCGGCAAAGACCAGCTTTCATATTGGGCCGCCAGGATGAGAAAGACCATGAGCAGCGCCAGCACAAAAATTGCGGTCGTGGAAGCGGTGGACATTTTTTCTTGTAAGGCTTGGCCGGACCAATTCAGCACATAGTCTTGGGGCAGCACTTCCTTGGCCAGTTGTTCCATGGCTTCAAGCGCCTGTCCCGAGGTATAGCCCGGCGCCGGTCCGCCCAAAATATGCGCGGCCGGAAAGACATTGAAACGTTCCACCACTGGCGCGAGAACCCGGCGCTCAAGCGTTACCATGGCCGTAATAGGGATCATGTCCCCTGTATTATTGCGGACATATACCTCGCCCAGGCTTTCCTGGGTCATGCGGTATTCGGCGTCGGAATTTATACGTACCTGGAATGTGCGACCCAATAAATTGAAATCATTGATATATCCTGTCCCAAACGTGGAGGACAAGGCCCCGAAGACGTCGCTGACGTTGACTCCCATGGCGCGGCAGCGTTCCCTATCTAGATTCAGAAAAATCGAGGGGGCGTTCATGGTGAAAAGGTTCTGTACTCCCGTCACTTCCGGACGCTTGGCCGCTTCCGCAGCCAATTTCGACGCCCACTGGTTCAATTCGGCGAGACTGCCGCCGCCGCGTTGCTGGATGTAAGCGTCAAAACCGCCAGTGGTGCTCATACCGGTAATGGGCGGCGGATTAAGTCCCAAAAGCAGGGCGTCAGGCGTTTGCAATCCGATGCCGAAAACTTTGCGGGCGATAGCCTCGCTGGCGTCTTCAGGTTTTTTCCGCTGCTCCCAATCTTTAAGTATGATAAAATTCGCGCCGTAATTGCTTTTTGCGGCAAAGGAAGCCATGTCGAGACCGGTAATATTCACGACACTCTGCACTTGGGGCATCTCCATCATGGCGGTGCGCAGCTTATTCTGGACAGTCTGGGTACGCGGCAGGGCCGCGCCGTCAGGTAGAATGGACATGGCCAGGATATAGCCCTGGTCTTCGCTCGGCACAAGGCCGGTGGGCACCCGCTTGATCAGAATGGAGAGCGCCACGAACATAAGCGCGAAAATGCACATGGCCCGCAGGCCGGAAGTTTTCAGCCAATACACGATGCGTACATAACGGCGGGTGACAGTGGCGAAAAAGTTGTTGAACCATCTGAAGAAAAGGGGGATTTTTTCGTGGTGGTCATGGGGTTTGAGCAGCAGGCCGCACAAGGCCGGGGTGAGCGTCAGAGCCACGATGCCGGAAAGCACCACGGAAATGGCGATTGTGATGGCGAACTGCTTGTACATTGCGCCGGCCAGACCGCCCATAAAGGAAACGGGCAAGAATACCGCGCAAAGCACCAGCACGATGGCGATGACCGGCGAAGTGACTTCCTGCATAGCTCTGACCGTGGCCTCTTTGGGCGGCAGTTTTTCTTTTGTCATGATGCGTTCGACGTTTTCAAGCACCACAATGGCGTCATCCACCACAATACCGATGGCCAGCACCATCCCGAAAAGCGTCAGCGTGTTGATGGTAAAGCCCAGCGCATACATGCCCGCAAAGGTGCCGACAATGGAAACCGGCACCGCAAGGCAGGGAATAAGCGTCGCCCGCCAGCTCTGCAGGAAAAGATACACCACCAGGAACACCAGGATCATGGCTTCCCCGAGAGTATGCAGCACTTCTTTGATCGAGACGCGTACGAACCTGTTGTTATCGAAGGGGATAGCATAGGCAACCCCTTCGGGGAAATTTTTGGAGAGCTCTTCCATCTTCTGCCCCACCAGATCGCCCGTGGACAGTGCATTGGCGCCCGGAGAGAGATAGACCCCCATCATACGCGCCGGTCTACCGTTGAGCAGGGTTGCGATGGAATAGTCCTTGCCGCCCAGTTCAACACGGGCCACGTCGCCCACGCGCAGCAGGGTGCCGTCCGCTTCGGCCCGGATGACGATGTTGCGGAATTCTTCCTCGCTGACAAGGCGACCCGCTGTATCCACCTGCAAGTTAAGTTCCGTGTCGCTGGGGGCAGGCGAATCCCCCAGGCGGCCGGGGCTGAACTGGGCATTCTGATCCTGGATGGCAGCCTGCACGTCCGCCGGGGTGAGCTTGTATTTGGCCAGTTTGTCTGGCTGCAGCCAGATGCGCATGGAATAGTCAAGCAGGCCGAAGATGGTGGCATCGCCAACCCCGGGCACGCGTTTGATTTCATCCAGTACGTTCACCAGCATATAGTTATGCAGATACAGTTCGTTATAGCGTCCGTCCGGAGAGGTCAGAGCCACGAGGAGCAGGATGGCCGGAGATTTCTTCAGTACGGAAACACCTTGGCGGCGGACTTCCTCAGGCAGTTGTACGGTGGCGATCTGCACCCGGTTGCTGACCATGACTTGCGCCATGTCCGGGTTCGTGCCCAGCTTGAAAAAGACGTTGATGGTCATGCTGCCGTTGCCGCCGGAACTGATGGAGGTCATGTACAGCATGTTGTCCACGCCGTTAATCTGTACCTCTAAAGGAGCGGCAACGGTTTGGGCGATGGTTTCCGCGGACGCGCCCGGATAATAGGTTGAAACCGTCACCTGCGGAGGTACCAATTCCGGATATTGCGCCACAGGCAGAGCTATGATGGCCAATGTTCCGATCAGCAGAATCAACAAGGAAATGACTGCGGAAAATATCGGCCTGTCCAGAAAAAAATTACGCGATTCCCGTTTTGCCATGGCTACTTACCCTGCTCCGCGCTTGCGCCGGGTTTGCTCTGCGCCTCTTTGGCGGAAGCGCCGGAGGAAGGCGTCTGTGCGCCGTCGTCTATGCGCACGGGCTGGCCGGGCCGGGACTTGAGAACACCTTCAAGCACGATGCGTTCCCCTGCAGCCAGACCCTTTTCTATTAAAAAGTTTTTTCCAATGGAATCAGCTACTTGTACGGCATGCGCTTCAATGAGATTTTCCTTGTTCACAACCATGACCAAATCTCCTTTCTGGGTATGGAGCACGGCCTTCTGAGGAACAAGGACGGCATTCTTGAGCATGGCTCCGTCAAGGAAGACGCGTACGAACTGGCCGGGCAGCACCAGACCTCCAGGATTGGGGAATTCCGCGCGCATCCTGACAGCGCCGGTAGCCGGATCGACCTGTTTGTCGATAAAGGTTACGCGGCCTTCATGCTCGTACATGATGCCGTTCAATTGGCGGATGCGCGCGTTGAAGCCTTCCTGCGGCATGGTCAGGCGGCCTTCCGACTCCAGTTGTTTCAGGCGCATGACAACGGCGCTGGGCACATAAAAATTCACATAGATTGGGTCTACCTGATTTACGGTGGTCAACACCTGCCCGTTGGTCACGAAGTTTCCGACCGTATAAGCCTCCTTGCCGGTCAGGCCTCGAACCGGAGACAGCACGGAGCAATAGTCGAGGTTGATCTGCGCCGTCTGTAGCGCGGCCCTGCCCGCCACCACGTTGGCCTGCGCCACATGGTAGTCGGAAAGCGCGTTGTCGCGGTCTTTCTGGCTGACGGCATTTTTCGCGTACAAAGGACGGATGCGATCCCATTCGCGGTTTGCCCTGTCAAACTGGGCTTCGGCCTGGGCGAGCGCGCCCTTGGCGCTTTCCACGGCGGCCTTGTAGGTATCCGGCTCAAGCTGAAAGAGCAGTTCGCCGGCGTTTACCATGCCGCCTTCTT
>WRKB01000189.1 GCA_009778295.1 Betaproteobacteria bacterium
GGCTGCGCGCCAGCCGCGAATTCCGCATGGCGGATAGCGCGGGGAATGTTTTTTTACTCGGCAGCTCCGATTGGATGGTGCTGGACGCGCAAAGCCGCAAGCCACAAAAGCTCAACGACCTGGACATAGGCCGGCATCTGCGACCGCAACGCCTTTTGGGCGACAAGCTCCCCCGGCACAAGGCAGAAGGCGGCGGACGGGAATTGGCCAAGATCCGCATTCCCATAAGTGCGCTGGACGCCAACGGGCATGTGAACAATACCGAATACCTGCGTTTCAGCTACGATGCCCTGTACGCCTTCGGCTACAGGGGGGAAATACGCGGCCTGAGCATAACATTCCACAACGAAGCCTTTTGGGATGATGTGCTGAACCTGAAATATACCCGGGAAGAGGGGCAACATTGCGTTGTAGGATACTGCGGGACAAACCCGGTCTTTTCCGCGCTTTTTGCACTCGAATAGGGATTTTCAAACGAGGCGTCCCGCGCTTTTGGGCACACAGGGAATGTCTTCTACCCCATCCGCCGGTCGCAAGCCCTTGAGGGTGCGAGCTTCGCTCCCCCGGAACAATTTCTCAGCCGCCGGAGATAACCGGCAGGATAATGAGGCGGTCGCCGGGCAGCAATTCTTCCGTCCCATCGCACATGTGTTGATTCCTCACCACAAGAATATCTTCCGTGCGCTCCCCTTCGCCGAGGAGCGTCAGAATTTCCGCGACCCGTCTCCCCTTTGGCACCCTCATCTCGCCGTCTTGTCCGGCGCGCCAGGGGAGCTTCCAGGTCACGTGAATGCCGATGGTCTTGTCATCCATGTACGGACGCCAGTTCTTCAACGGTGAAGTCGAACACCGAGTTGCTATCCGGATTCACTTCCTCATAAAAGAATTCGGGCGCGCGGTCATGCACTGTGGAGATCCCCGCTTCGGCGTTGAACTTCCGCTCAACCGCCAGGGTTTCCATCGCGATTTTTTTAGCCTCATCAAGGGTGAATGAGCTGCCAAACCGGGCGTTTATGAGAGAAAGAAGTATATTCTGATCTTTAATGGCGCCGCCCAACATCATACAGATGCCAAGCGAATCGATAAACGCCATGCCCTGCTGCGCATTGCGCGAATGGCCGACCTGCCCTTCTTTTTCATGTTGCTTGATCTGAAGCCTTGGCGTGTTGCCCGCCGTATGATCCCCCCCCTGCGGCGACGTGGCGTAGGTAACGCCCGTCCCCTTGATGGCGCGCGGATCATAGGCGGCCAGCGCCTGCCCCTTGATCGATGGCGTCCTATAAACGCCAAGCACCTTGCCGGTCACTTCCACGCCGCTGCCGATCAGGCGCGAAAGGATATCACCTTCGGCGATGCCGGTAATGACCTTTTGCGCGAACCCCACATCGCCGAAAGGCGCAAGCCCCGCCTCCATGGCCACCGCGATCGCCGCGCCGATATCAATGGTGTCAACGCCCATGTCGTTGCAATAATAGTTAAGCCTGGCAATGTCGTCCAAATCGCCGATGCCGCAGTTTGAACCCAAAAGGCCGATCGCCTCGTATTCAAGAGGTGTCACCAGCGTATGGCCGTTCGCGTCCGGATAGACATTCGAACACTGGACAAGACAACCGCGCATGCATGCATGACTCACCCGTCCCTCGCCGCCCCTGGCTACAATGGTGTCATGCAGCGTCTCAGGACCTATCTCGCGCGCCCTCTCAAACACACCCCGCGAAAAATTCCGAACGGGCAGCGCCCCGACGTTGTTGGTAACATTCAGCATGGACGCCGTGCCGTACTTGCGGAAAACCTCGCAGGTAATCGGGGTTGCGTTGACAGACTCGGCCACCTGCTTTTGAAGCGCCATGAACGTATTGCGATCGGCAAACTCCTCCTTGGGAGCCTGTGAATCATCAACGACCACCGCGAGAATCCCCTTGGAAGCCATGACCGCTCCAAGCCCGCCGCGGCCGCTGTAACGCGTGGGCGCGCCTTCCGGATCGGTGACGGCCACGCCCGCGCAGATAAGGTGCTGTTCCCCGGCCGGCCCAATCAGGGCAAGCCCCGCGTCCTTGCCGTGACGCTCGAAGAGCCGCTTGGCCTTTTCGTAAACCCCCAGCCCCGCCAGATCGGCCGCAGGCAAAAAACTGACACCCTTGGCGTCGATGCGCACAACCATCCAGCCGTCTTCCTTGGAGAGCCGATCCTCAAAAATTACGGCACGGATCCCCAGCCGCCCTAGCTTGTACGCCACAACGCCGCCTGCGTTGCTTTCCTTGCTTCCCCCGGTCAGGGGGCTCTTGGCGCCGATGGACAGCCGGTTCACGCTGGAAACCAGGGTGCCGGCCAGCGCCCCGCCGGCAAAAACGAGCCTGTTGTGCCTGCCGAGCGCATTGCATGTGGCCGGCACTTCATCTTGTACGATGCGGGCGGTCAATGCACGGCCGCCCAACAGGAGTTCCAGCCCTTTCAGTTCTCTTTGGGCACTCGTTTTTGACGCAAGTGAGATGCGAAGAATATGCGGCATGTCAATGTCCTTTCTAAAAAAGTGCTGATTAATGAAGATGGTTGCCTGCTGTCGATGTTATCTTGCGGCTGCTCCAGCGGCGATGCGCTTGCCTTCTTCCGCGACGCGCGGCAGCAAATCCGGCCTGCTGGCGACAAGATCTCTGGGCATCCAGCCGTAGGCACTCTGCGTGAAGATCACGCTCTCACGCATGGTGCAGTGATCGTCCTTGTGAATCAGGATCGAGTCGCACATGGGCAGATGGCGAGCGATGCGTTCCTGTTCCTCTTGCGTCAAGGTATCTTTATCATCTGTAAGGCGCACCCCGTAGGACGTATCCACCTTCCAATCCTTGCCCGCTTCCACGCAGGTCAGGATTGCGACAGATTCAATCCTCAGGCCATTCCAGCCCATCTGTACGGTGGCGGCGAGGTGCTGTTTCAACTCCTGCTCATCGGGCGGAACAGAGCAGGCGGACAACAACAGGCACAGCAACAAGGCCAATCCGGCGGTAGATACCGATATGACTCGCATAGAGAGAGTATGAAAGATACGCCGCTCCCCGTCAAGCAAGCTTTGCGCATAGCCTGTGGCACGCGGGCGCAAAGGAAGGGGTGAGATAAAAGGCCCCGGCACTATAGCGCCGCATTGCACAAGGTTACAATTTCCACCGGCAACATATCAATATGCAGCGGCATGAGCGCGAGACGCCGGAAATCCTCCGGGCTATCCACGTCCAATTTGAGTTCCGGATGCCAGAGTTTGGGATCTGGCGGATCAAAGGTACGAATAGCAAAATGTTGCGCATTCTCCCAAATATATGACAAGCAATGCTCCCGGTGTTTGGGATCAGTCACCCGGCTCGCCAGAGCATGCAACAAAGCGAAGGACAGCATCTCCGCGCCTAGCCCGTCGGGATAGTGGTTGTTCCTCGGAATGTGGTTATAGGCGTAATCGCAGCCCGCCTTCTCAAAAAAACGGATCAAATTGTCTATTTCTCCACCCCAGACAAGCGGATTATCCGCGCACACGCGCACCACGCGCTTGGCCCCGAAAGCCGCGCCTGCAGCCCGGAAGCGTTCCAAAACATCGTTTTCCGGACCGCAAAAGACCGCAATGCGCTTATCAAGCGGCATGAGGCGCTCGCGGACATGCGCCACAAGCACTTCATCCAGCGGCGTGTCCGCTATGGCCACCACGATGCGATCCAAAAGCTCGGACTTTGCCACCCTGCGTACCACCCAGTCAATAAGCGGCATCCCCCGCAAACACAAGAGTCCCTTCATGGGCAGCCGGCGCGATCCCAAGCGCGCTTGGACAAGAGCAACAGTGGCCATACTACTATCCCTCACTCCCAAGTAAACTCACGATGCGCTCCACGACATGACTCTTGTTTTTCGCGAACTGAAAGCGGTTTTGGCGTTCAAAGAACTTTTTGCGCGTAGCTGTTCCCAGCATGTGCAGGAAGACGCGGCGCAGCTTGTCGGCGTGAAACTCGGGCTGCATAAGCCCCAACCAGAAAAAGCCGTTCGCGGCACGGGCAAAGCTGTGGCTCAGTTCACGTTCATGGTGGGCCATGACCATGGCCGGCACCCGCATATGTGCGAGTTCATAGACGGTGCGCCCAGCGGAGCAGACCGCCATGTCCGCGCCCTCCATCATGCGTGACATGACGTTAGTGGCATGGGTAAAGGCTATATGCGGGTTGGCAAGATCTTCCAGGTGTTGCGCCAGTGCTTCGCGGTGCGTATATCCGGGACCTGCAACAACGCGGATAGCAATGTCGCGCTCCCGGCAGAGAGGCTCCACGACGTCCAGGGTCTTGCGGGTAAAATCAGAATGATCCGTGCCGCCGAAGCTGATCAGCAAAGTATGCACCTGCGGCCGGAAGACATTGCGGCAGCCGGAAACGAATTCATCCCGTAAACAAAAATACCGGGGACCATATAGAAAACGGACGTCCCGCCCCTTGTCGCTATACAGCGCATTAATGACAAGATCCGCCTCGCCGGCGCCCGCGCCCTCGTCTTCAAAATTTACAACGCGGATGTCGGCTTCCTTCAGCTTGCGGATGTATGCGGCATCCGTATCCAGAATGTCATTGATAACCAGATCCGGCTGCAAGGCCAGCACATCGTCTGCCAGATCACCATGCTGCACCGAGGTTTTATAGTCACGTTCCGCAATGCTGCGCACCGCAAGTTCACTCTCTCTCGTACACAAAAACTGGATACTGTGATCTGCAATCTCGTGTGCAAGCATTAAAGCGCGATATACATGCCCCATGCCGATAGCCGGATACCCTGCCACCACAAACAACAATTTGCGCCGCGCCAGCAGTTTTTCACAAATCCACCAATCCTGGTAACTATTGATCTCAATGGCGCGGTCATTCAGAAAATAGGGCACGGTATGCGCAATCCGCC
>WRKB01000190.1 GCA_009778295.1 Betaproteobacteria bacterium
CGATGGTTTTTCAGGAGGTCGAGGGGCGGAACGCACCCGCCAGCCGGGAAGGGGGAAAATGCCCCCGTTTTTATGAGATATCAATGGACTTTTGGGGGCCGTCTGAGACGATGGACTTCTAAAAACTCAAGTCCCGCAAAGACTTCTCGGACTTTACGGGACTTTATGAGATTATCTGATGGAGCCCTTGAGCAGAATTGAACTGCTGACCTCATCCTTACCAAGGATGCGCTCTACCTACTGAGCTACAAGGGCACACGGGAGATTTCTGTAGCCTGTTCGAGTTTACGCGTCAAGGCGCAAAAGCGGCACTTCCCTAAAAAGCCTTGGGCGTAAACACACCATCCAACAAGCCACGTTCCGGCGGCGCGTTATGCGCCCAGTCATGAATGATCTTTCCCAGCTCCCCGGCCAGAAGCTGGAGGATAGCAGACGGGGGATCATCCGGCTGCCGCGTGCGTACCTGAAAGAGGTAAAAATCATGTGTATTCTGATATTCTAGGATCCCGGCATGGGCCAGGGACCATAAAAGGTTGCCGGTGGCGGTATCCCATATTTCCATATTTATGGATACGTCGCTGCTCCCGGTGTGCCCTCCGTCAAGATAATGGGTGATGTAGCCGCCGACCACGAGCCCCGCGCCCTTTTGCTTGCCGAGGGCAAGCGCGCGCTTGGGATCGTAAGGTTGGGCATCGTACGCGTATTCCAGTACGGAAAATACCTGCTGCCCCAACAATGCCTGCCAGACGGTTCGGGAAAGGTTGCGGCTCAAAGACACGGGGTCGCGTATCTCCTGCGTGACGCGTAGCGGAACCATCAAGGCCGTGGGGGGGCTTGCGGGCGAAATATTGGGACGTACGTATACCTGAGGAGATTGACGCCGTACCCAGTTGTTAAGCTGGACCTGCAACGGAGCCGAAGCATCGCCGGTCAGGTTGACCCGGGGATTTGAGGCGCTGCAAGAAGAAAACAGAAGCGATAAAAGCAGCAGCGCGAGGTGAAAGCGCAGCCGGCTTGCAGAAAATGCGGCATTCATTATTCCCTCTCTGTCGACACACCGGGCATAAATTCCGCGCCAACGCACGTCAGGGACGCGCAAGCGGCAGGGTGTGTCCCCCTGATGTACATGCAAATCCTATGCCCACAGATGCGGCAAAGAACTCACATGCCGCGCGCAGCAATACTCGCTTGCAGAAACAAAAGGAAAATAACTAAATATAGAGGGCCAAGAGCCAGCACCGTCTTCATCCAGCTGATGCGCAACGCATAGCGGCAACCTATAATGCTGCAGGCAATGCTCCACACAAAGCCCGCCAGCGAACCCACAAGCGGGATCACCCCCAGCAGCGCCGGTGCCGATGCGTAGGCAATAATTTGAAATATCAGGGAGAAATTCGCTTCTGCCGGTGCGATGATACGAAACATGATATGATACAGCATGGACGCTAAAAACAGTTCCAGGCTGATAAGCGCGGTGCGCACCAAAACGAAAAGAGGCAAACTCATCTCTCGTGACAATACGGTGAATACATAGGCCAATTGAGGATCGCTCTCTGCGCGCGGCGCCAAAACTTTGGCAAGAATCGCCAACCAGAACTGTTCCGCAAAAGTCTGGATCAGACCCACAATCAGATAGAAAAACAATGCGCGCGCAAGCCGCTTCTGCGGCGCAAGCCCGGCAAAAAAGCGGGGTGCGGCAAAAAGTACGCGTACCGCCGTTTGATAGAAGGCAGCAGGATACCCTTCACGCGGATCTTCCCAAGGATTGGACAGTTCCTGCATACCAGGGAGAGGAGGCAATTCGGCCATACGGCGGTAGGCTTCGGCTGCCTGGCGACGGGATTCCTGTTCGTCTTCCTCGCCCTGCGACGCGGAAGGACTGTGGGGAGGGGTGTTGTCGCGGGATTGGGAGAACAGGTCTTCGTCCAACAGACCGTGCGTATGTGGCGGGATTACTGCCCCGGGGGGCGGCGCACCGTCATCAGAAGCCGGGCGTTCTCCAGTTTCAGGCGCAGAAGAAAGCCGCATCGGGGACTCGTTCCAATCTGCGGCGGCAGGTTCACGAAAACGAAAACGTTCCTTGCAACGCGGACAGGTGGCAATCGCCGCAGCAGGCGGCAGTTTACCTTCGTCCACATCACGCGTAAAACTGCATGCAGGACATATAATCTTCATGAGTCAGGACTTCCTCAGCTTAGGACATTTTCACTTTGAGATTCCCGTGTAACGGCGGGCAATCGCTGCCATCTCTGCTTGTCCTCATCCGTAAGCCGGGCCCCCCCCGCTAACGGCTGCCGCAAGCTTACCCGCGCCAATCTCCGCTGCAAGGATTGCTCGCAAATCCTTGCAGCGCAGTGACCATTTCAAAAATACGCTGCTCTAGCCGCAACGCGTATATGCGCAGCTCTGGCAAATATGGCAGCCTTCCTGAAAGATAAGCGCTTCCCCGCAATCCGGACAGAAATGACCGCCGTTCAGGTCGTTACCGCCATTCACATTGACGGGCCTGTCTTTCAGATACGTTCTTTCCAGCACCCAGGCGATGGCGTCCGGAATGGAGAGCAAAATACCCTTTTTTCGAAACACGGGATGCTCGCCGCCAATGCCTTTAATCTGGCTCACAATATCCCGCACGTCTACACCGGAACGCAAGGCCAAGGAAACCAGACGGCCGATGGCTTCGGCCTTGGCGGTAATGGAGCGCCCGGACTTGCCTATCGTGGCGAACACCTCAAAGGGTTGCCCGTCCACCTCGTTTACGGTCAGGTACATGGTCCCCAAGCCGGTCTGCACCTTTTGCGTGAACCCCCGCGTTACATCCGGGCGTTTACGTACAGCGCTGCTCATAGTGTACTGCGGCGCGGGCACAATCCCCTGCTGTTTCTCCCGTTCGCCGGTCGAAAGTACCTGCACCGATTTACAGCCGTCGCGGTACACGGTTACCCCCTTGCAGCCTTCCTCATACGCCATCCAGTAAATACGGTAGATATCCTGTTCCGTGGCGCTGTCCGGCAGGTTGACCGTCTTGGAGACCGCATTGTCCGTGTGGCGCTGGAAGGCCGCCTGCATCTTCAGATGCCATTCCGGCGCAATATCCATAGCGGTCACGAACACGCGGCGCAATCGTTCGGGCAGCATTTCGATGTCCTTGACGGTTCCCCTGGCGGCTACGGTTTCCATAAGTTCCTGGCTGTGCAGACCGGCTTCCTGCAGAGCAGCTTCAAAATAAGGATTCACTTCCAAGAGCCGTTCGCCGTCAAGAATATTACGCGAAAAACATAGGGCAAACAGCGGCTCAATCCCGGAAGAACATCCTGCAATGATCGAAAGCGTCCCGGTGGGGGCAATGGTCGTCACTGTGGCGTTGCGGTAAGGGATTTTGGGATTTTTGGCGAAAATCGATTCCGTAAACGCCGGGAAGGGACCGCGTTCCGTGGCCAGCACTTGCGAGGCCTTACGCGCCTCACTGTTGACAAAAGCCATGATGCGCTCGCCCAAGGCCAGACCTGCATTGGAATCATACGGGATGCCCAGTTGATAAAGTAAGTCGGCAAAACCCATGACGCCAAGGCCAATCTTCCTGTTGCGGCGTACGTTTTCCGTGATAAGCGGGATGGGGAAGCGCGACGCTTCAATGACGTTATCTAAAAACCGCACCGCAAGATGGATGGTGCGGGCGAGTTCTCGCCAATCGACGCCCTTGGCCGCAGGATCCTTATCTTTTTCATGTCCCGCTTTAAAAAAAACAGCCAGATTGATGGAACCCAGATTGCATGCCTCATAAGGCAGAAGCGGCTGTTCCCCGCAAGGATTGGTGGATTCAATTTCTCCCTGTTTAGGCGTGGGGTTGTCGCGGTTGATGCGATCCAGAAAAATAATCCCGGGGTCGCCGCTCTGCCAGGCTTTTTTCGCCAGGAGATCGAAGACTTCGCGGGCCTTCAGACGGCCTTTCTCCTTACCGCTGTTCGGAGCGATGAGGGAATATTCCGCATCCGTTTCCACGGCGCGCATAAAAGCTTCGGTCAGGCCCACGGACAGATTGAAGTTATTGAATTCCCCCTCCGTCTCCTTGGCCCGGATGAAATCAATGATGTCGGGATGATCCACACGCAAAATGCCCATGTTCGCGCCGCGCCGCGTGCCGCCCTGCTTGATCTGCTCAGTGGCGGTGTTGAAGATGCGCAAAAAAGACACTGGCCCGGAAGCCACGCCGCCCGTGGAACCCACGCGAGCTTCTTTGGGACGCAGCCGCGAAAAAGAAAAGCCCGTACCACCGCCTGACTTGTGGATCATGGCCGCGTGCTTGACCGCATCGAAAATTTCTTCAATAGAATCACCGACAGGCAATACAAAACAGGCCGCAAGTTGGCCCAGATTCGCGCCTGCGTTCATAAGCGTAGGTGAATTCGGCAAGAATTTCCAAGTGGTCATGAGCGAATAAAACTCGCGCGCCAGATCCTCCGTTATGTACGACGATTCCTTCGGCTCTTGCTCCGCAATGGCGGAAGCCACACGCCAGAACATGGCACGGACGTCTTCCAGAATTTTGCCGGTAGGATCTTTACGATAATACCGCTTTTTGAGGACAACTTCCATATTCGGGCTTACCACAGACACAGGCAGATTCTCAGGCATTTTTAGCATGGCGTTTGTTTTCAGGGGTTGAGGTGAAACAACACGGACAGGATCGTCTTGTGCTCCAAGTTATATAGCCCATGGTGACAAAAAAAGTCCACGCCTGAAAAAGCCGCATAGCTCCGTTAACAAATTCATTTCCATGAAAATTTTCCAGTATTTTTTAGACTTTTTCTTGTATTCTTCTCGTCTTCTGCGTCCGGCAGCGCGCACCCCCTTTGGAGTTGCGGCGGGTGTCGCGTGACGCGACACTAGAAGCCGTCTCAAAACCCCGATTTGAGTGACTT
>WRKB01000191.1 GCA_009778295.1 Betaproteobacteria bacterium
GGACTGCTGTTTGGAAACTTGTGGCTGAGCTTGCGGTCCGGGTGCCGGGGGAGAAGCGGCGGCCGCGGTCAGGTTTTGCGGCGGGGGGATAAGCGCCGGACGCTCCGGCGCGGTGATTTCATCCGGACGGATCGGGCTGGTTTGCGTGGCTTCGCTGACACCCACGGGGCGCGCCTCATCGGCGTCGGGAGACAGGGCGGCATCGCTTATGGTGTTCTCGGGCGCTTTGGCCAGCGCGCCCTTGAGGACATCAGCCCGCACGCCCAGGTCTCTGGGTTCCCATTCCATGCCCACAATGCGGAATTCGCCCTTGCCGTCGCGCTGCCAATACAGGCGGCGAACGCCTTCCGTGGACAGATTCGGCGCGCGGTAATACTGGTCGGTCCAGGTTACCCAGTAGTCGGGGCCTTCCAGCACATGGATGTCGCGATTATGGATTTCAATCCAGGGGAGCATTTTGAAGAGGCGCTCCTTGTTTGTCTTGAATGCCTGGAAACTTTCCGGCTGTGCCTTGGTATAGTCCTCTGGGGAGTAAAAGGCGAACATGTGTGGGGAACGGCTTGCCCAATCTTTTGTCCATTGTTGCATTTTGTTTTTGAGCAGCCGGGCGGTGGTGGGCGACTGTACGGAGGAGAGCGTGCCCGTCACGCGTTCGGCCATCACCACCGGGGTGCCGGCGGTCAGCAGAGGTTCAAGCTCCGTAATGTGCGGCAGGTTGACAGCCACGCAGCCACGTGTCTCCAGGGGGGTGATGTCGTGTCCCTTGCTGTGGATCCAGATGCCGTGCCCGGTTTTGCCGTGCAACCTGTCCACCGGATTGGGATAATTCAGCGTGTACGCTATTCCGCCGTATTCGTTGAAATCCAAGCCTCCAGCAATTTTATAGCCCAAAAAATACACACCTTCCGGAGTACGCAGATCGCCGGTGGCGTATTTGTCGCCAGGCTGCTGCCCGGTCGTGCAGGGATAGGTTTGCATGAGGCGCACGGGGCTGCGTCTTTCAAAAAGATACAATTTTTGCAATGACTTATCTATGGCGACTACGCGGGTCGGCAGAGCGACATCATGGAGAGTGGCCTGCCAGTTATCGGCACGAGCCGAATCTCCCGGTGTCATGAAAATAAGCGCCCAAAGAGAGGCGCAAAAGACTAGGACACAATACGCCATGCGCATGTGAGCGAGCGTACTCCTTAATATAAAATGCGTCCAGACTTTTTTTAGAATATTTCCTTGTTTTTTACATGCTTCCCATTGTCACGAGATCGGGGCGTGTAAACATGCTTTTCAATTCGAATCCGGCCGCGCTGACGGCTTCGCGCCCGCCTTCTTCCCGGTCGAGAATGGCGCATACGGCGGCAATCGCCAGTCCGGCTTCCCGGACGCGCAGACAGGCCTTGAGTACTGAAGCGCCGGAGGTGACCACGTCTTCAAGCATAATCACGCGGTCACCAGGCGCGACATTGGCAAGGCCTTCGATATACTGCTTGGCCCCATGCCCTTTCGCTTCCTTCCGGATCAACAGGCCAGCAAGGGGACGCCCCTGTTGCCGGGCGATGATTGAGGTTGCCGTGACCAGAGGATCCGCGCCCAATGTCATGCCGCCGACAGCCACGGCGGGGATGTCCTTGATCATGTCGGCGAACAGGTTGCCGATCAGCCATGCGCCTTCGGGGTGCAGGGCGGTTTGCCGGCAGTCAAAGTAATAGTCTGTCTTTTTACCGGAGGAGAGGGAGAATTCGCCTTTGCGGTAGGATTTTTCCAGCAGCAGTTTTGCCAGCTGATGCTTCATTTCGTTCATGGGCGTGCCTTCAGGAGAAGTTGCAACAACACGGCGGTCAAGGAAAGCGTTTTCCGCCGGCTTCATCCAAAAACGCGCGCAAAGATGGCATCTTCGTGTTGCAGATAGTACGCCGGATCAAACAATTCGTCCAGTTCCGACATGCTGATATGCTGTGTGACAAGCGCGTCTTTTTTCACCGTTTCGGAAAAGGGCCGTCCGTTTTCCCAGCTTTGCATGGCCGGCGCCTGCACAATCGCGTATGCGGCCTGACGTGCCAGCCCTTTGCCGATAAGCGCGGTGAGCAGACGTTGGGAAGCATACAGGCCGAGCGAATGATCCATATTGCGCAACATATGCTGCGGGTTGACGCGCAGCGTTTCCAGAAGTCCTGCCAGGCGATGCAGCGCATAATCCATGATAATGGTGGCATCGGGCATAATGATCCGTTCCACCGAGGAATGGCTGATATCGCGCTCATGCCAGAGCGGCATGTCTTCAAGCGCGGCCAGGGCGTAGCTGCGGACGAGCCGCGAGAGGCCGCTCAGGTTTTCCGCGGAAATGGGATTTTTTTTGTGCGGCATGGCGGAGGATCCCTTTTGTCCTGCTGCGAATCCCTCTTCAACCTCCGCAAGTTCCGTGCGTTGCAGATGCCGCAGCTCTACGCACAGACGTTCAATGCCGCCTGCCGCGAGCGCCAGACTGGTGAAATAGTGCGCGTGCCGGTCGCGCTGGATGATTTGTGTGGAAACGGGATCAACAGCCAGACCGAGGCGGGCGCAGGCTCTGGCTTCGACCTCCGGCGAGAGAAAGGCATAGGTGCCTACGGCGCCGGAAATCTTCCCGATGCGCACCCCTTCAAGAGCATTCCTGAAGCGTTGCAGATGGCGGGAAAACTCAGCATAAAACCCCGCCATTTTCAGTCCGAAACTTGTGGGCTCGGCATGCATGCCGTGGGTGCGGCCCATACAGAGCGTACCCTTCCAACGCAGCGCCAGCGCGCGCAGGATGGAGAGCAGATGTTCCATGCCCCGCGCGATAAGTGTCCCGGCTTCGACCAGCAGCAGGGCGCCCGCGGTATCCACAATATCCGAAGATGTGCAGCCCAGATGAATATACCGCGCTTCAGGACCGACGTTTTCCTCCACTGCGCTGAGAAAGGCGATGACATCGTGCCGGGTGCGCGCTTCAATTTCCAGAACGCGCTGTACGTCGAAATCCGCCTTGCGGCGGATGGTTTCCATGGCATCAAGGGGAATAACGCCCAAGTCGTGCCATGCTTCGCAAACGGCCAGCTCCACCTTCAGCCAGGCGCGGAAACGTGCTTCCAGCGTCCAGATGCGCCCCATCTCGGGTCTGGTGTATCGTTCAATCATGCTTCAGCACCTTTGCTCTGCGCCGGATCTATGCGGAAGCGCCGTTCGCCGTGCTGGATGCGGGCTGGCTGGGAGCGGCCGCCGCCGGGGCGGGGCTTGCGCCCGGCGCGGAGTCATCCGTTGAGGCAGAAGTTGAGGATGCTCCGCTGTCTCCCCCCGTGGTCCGGCCGTCTTCGTTTGTACCCTTGCGGTATCCGTAGTCGGTGACATACCAGCCGCCGCCCTTGAGCACAAAAGCGGTATTGGAAATGATGCGCCGCGCCTGGCTGCCGCACTTCGGGCAGGGGGTGTTTTCCGCAGCCTCGGAAGCCTTCAGCCATTCTTCGAAAACATTCTGGCAGTTCGGGCAGGTATATTCATAGATAGGCATGATTTTCTCCATCATTCCAGACGGAAGGCATCTCAAAATTGCATGTTGAGAGTTTTTTGCGCGAACGCAACATGTCCGGACAGCATGGAATGAATTTCCTCAGCCGTCCGGGCATATGGCATCCTGTATGTATCAGTGTTGCCTTAGGATTTGGATTTCATCGCGCTCTTTGCCGCGCGGACGCGTTGTTTGAGACGATCTTGACGGCGGTGGCGGCGCCGGTCCAGTTCTTTGGCGCGTTCTCTTTTCTTGTGGCTCATTATGTACTCCTGAAGAAATATATTTTTCCGATCTCTTTATATATATCCCGTACATCAAGATGTCCAGCCCTTTACCCGGAGCTGGACGCGGTCAAAAAAACCGCTCAGACTTTCAACATGCACCAGCCGCGCTTCGGCGAAACCGTGGCGCGCGAGTATACGCATTATGGAGGTAGGCATGTCTTCCGGCAAGGCAAGAACGTGCAGTTGTGGGGCTGGAGTCAGGCGCAGGCGAAAATCGCTCAATCCCGAATCTTCCAGTTCTGTTTCTGCGGCGGCCAGCCGGGCCAGTACACCGGCTTCAGGGCGCAAACCGTATGCCAGGCGGGTGAGCAGGCAGGGACGGGCCGGCTGTTCCGGCCGCGTCAGGCCGGAGGCGGCGGCCAGTTCACGGATTTGTGTTTTGCCGAACCCGGTTTCGGCGAGCGGAGAATACAGGCCGGCCTCTTTGAGTGCGCGCAGGCCCGGTCGATGGGGATGCGCCAGGTCATCGGCCTGGGTTCCATCGCAAAGAGCATAGCCTGAGGCATACGGGCGCAGCGTTTCCAGGAGCGCTTTCTTACAGAAATAGCAGCGCTCCTGAGTGTTTTCGGCTACGGCCGGCAACAGCAGGGGATCAAAGGATACGATGCGCAGCGGCAAACCCTGTCCGGCGGCCCAAAGCTTTGTTTGTGCGCTCTCACGGGGGTTTATGTGCGGCCCGGACGCATGCAGCAGTACTGTGTCGCAGGATGCAAGCCGTGCGGCATGCGCGAGGAAGCGGCTGTCCAGACCGCCGGACAGGGCCACGGCCAACGGAGCAAGCTCGCGCAGTCGCGTACAAAGCGCATCCATGTCACACGCGTGCATTTTCCCCACTCCTGTCCTTTTCTTGGCACCTGCGTAAAAAGCGTGTATCAGAAAGGGACGCAAGAGAACAGCCCCGAAGGGGTCCGCAAGGGAGTTAAGGTATGCGGCATCCAGCCATTGTTCTTCTCACAGCCGTTCTTATGTGCGGTTTTTTGCCCTCCTGCACCAATATCAAGGATGACGGGACACGCACGAAAACAGAAGGGACACTTGCGGGCGCGGGAACGGGAGCGGTGATAGGCGCGATCATCGGGGCCTTGCTGGACGGGGGGCGCGGCGCCGCGAGAGGGGCGGCTGC
>WRKB01000192.1 GCA_009778295.1 Betaproteobacteria bacterium
AGCTGGGCTATACAGCCAAAGGGCAGTATGTTGGCTTTTATTTCATTGCTGTCCACCATTTTTTGAATACCGGGATGGGGATTGATATGGCTGGTTATAATGCGTGAAAGCAGGCCCTTGTGCGCCAGATGATCCACGCCGAGGCCCCTGCCGAACCCCGAAGAGACATTTAAAACCGCGGTTAAATTCCGGGGGCTTCCGGACTTGAGAAAGGCCTGTTCCACTCCTTCCAGCAAATATTCCGGAACCGCGCATCCGACAAAGCCGGAAGAGACTACCGCGTCACCGTCCTTGATTTTGGCTATTGCTTCCTGGCGCTTGACTATTTCCATACCCCCCTCACCCATACCTAAACAGCACACCAAAGGTAGGACGCGGATGCCGCCACTCCAACGCGCCAGGCAAGTGGGCGCAAGTCACACGGCAAGCACCGCATTCCAAGCACCCAGCCGCATCAAACACCAGCTTGCCATCCTGGCCCAAGCTGTACAGGCCCGCCGGGCAGACCACAGTGAGCGCCCTTGCGGTTGCCGCGTCCATGTGCTCCTGGTGCGGAATGATATGTGGGTTGCCCTCATCAAGCAAGAACTTGTCAAGGGCGAGTTTTTGTTCAACATTCATATGGAGCGCGCTCCTCTGAAGGCATCTTTAAGCAGGTTGAACAGGCCCGCTTTGGACAGGACGGGCAGGGCCTTTTTGATGAAGAGGGTGGAGGGGCCGTTTACCGTAAACAGTCCGGTGAGCAGATCTTCCGCCAGTTGCGGGTATTCCTGGTACAGCCGGGAGGTGTGCCCGATAAAATCCGGCGCTCGTTGGTGTGTGTGCAGATCCCGCAGCACGAAGCTCTGCTCGAGCCGGGTTGTATACCCGGCCAGAGTCGCGGCTGAGAAGTCGCCCTTGTTTTTGGCTTCCAGCGCGGTTTCAGCGGCCAGCATGCCCGAGGCAATGGCATAGTCCATGCCGCGCACGGTGTAGCCCAGGTTCAGGCAGAAGCCTGCGGCGTCGCCGAGCAGCAGTACCCCGTCCGCGGCCAGAGTGGGGAGCATGCGCAGGCCGCCTTCAGGCACCAGGTGTGCTGAATACTCCACCAGCTTGCCGCCGGAGAGCAAGGGCTTCAAGGCCTTGCTGTCCCGGAAGGCTTGCAGCAGATCCGGCAGCCTGGACCGGGATGCGGTCAGGGTGTGCATGGACATGACCAGGCCCACGCTCAGGCTTTCTTTGTTGGTGTAGACAAAGCCGCCGCCGACCATGCCCTGGCTGGGTTCCCCGGCAAAAAGATGGGCCGCGCCCTCGCCGGGTTCGAGGTTGAAGCGATCATTGATCACCCCGCCCGGCAGCTCCAGCACTTCCTTGACCCCGACCGCTACCATGTCGGGCGCGAGTTCTTTTTTCAGCCCGGCCTTCCGGCCCAGCGGACTGTTCACCCCGTCAGCCAGGAGCACCACATCGGCCGTCAGTTCGTCCTCACCCGCGCGCACCCCCGCAACCTTGCCGTTATCATACAGAAGCTCGTCGGCCGAGGCCGGACAAACCACATCGCAACCGGCCTCCTCGGCCTTGCCCGCCAGCCAGGGGTCGAACTCGGCCCGCAGCACGGTGTAGGAAGCCGAGGCCGGGTTTGCGAAGCGGGCGGAAGAAACGTCCAGCGTACAACAGCTTTCCCCGGTCAGCATGGAGATCTTTTCTCTGATCACCGTGCGCTCTATCGGCGCTTGTGCGGCAAAACCGGGCAGAATTGTTTCCAGGCTGTGTCCGTATAAACGCCCGCCGGTCATGTTTTTCACGCCGGGCCTGTCGCCGCGCTCGACAACGAGCACGCTCATCCCGGCTTTGGCCATGCACAGGGCCGCCGTGCTTCCGGATACCCCGGCTCCCACCACGATGGCGTCATAGTCTGCCATATCGTACTCCTTACACAGCCCCGAAAGCCTGAATCAAACTTGGCGCCACTTCCTTCCAGTCGCCCACAATGTAATAATCGGCATTCAGGTTCATGAGTGCTTCCGCGTCCTTGTTCACGGACACGATGATTTTGGCGTCGCGCACCCCGTAATAGTGCTGGGCCTGGCCGGAAATGCCCACGGCCAGGTAAAGCTGGGGCTTGATCTGCTGGCCGGAAATACCGATGTAGCGTTCCTCGGGCATCCACTTGAAGAATTCCGCGATGGGCCGCGAACAGGCCATTTCCGCGCCAATGGCCTTGGCCAGAGCCTCGATCCCGGCCAGGTCCTTTTGTTCGCTGAGCCCGCGACCCACGCCCACCACCTTGGCCGCGCCGTCCAGGTTCACGCTCCGGGCTTCTCTGGGCAGCCGGGCCGTGACCTGGGCCGCGCCCGGAGCCGGGGCCAGTGTCGCCACTGTGCCCGAGCGCGAGGCATCGGCCAAGGCCGGATCGCAGGCCTTGGCAGCCACGGTGGCCAGGACGGTCGCGGCCCTGGTTGTGGCCTGCGCCACTCCGGCGCCGCCGTATACCAGGGTTTCGCCGGAAACGCCGTCCGGCGTCAGGCTCAGGTTCTTCACATCGGAAAAACAGGGCGCATCCAGGAGAGCCCCCAGTTGGGCGGCCATGTCCCGGCAACGCTTGGCGGCGCTGAGTAAAATCAGGGCAGGCTGTTCAGCCCTGGCTTTTTCCGCCAGAAGCGGCGTGTAGCTTTCCCAAAGCGCGTCCGCGGGCAAGGGCAGGGCAAAGGCCGCCGTGGCCCCCAGAGCAATGCCCTGTCTGGCCGCCGCCTCATCCCCGTGGACAAAGGCCGTTATTTCCCCGTCCGGCTGAAGCGATTTCGCATAGGCCGCGAGCACGGCCAGCCAGGCGGTGTTTTCGGCGACAATCCATATCTTTGACATACTTTTTCTCCGTAGAAACAGAACCTTACAGAATTCCGTCCGCGGCCAGTTGCCTGGCCAGGGCCGTTGCGGCCTCGCTGATGCTCACCCCGTCCGGGTTCAGACGCACGGCCTTGCGTTCGGAGAGCGGGGCCTTCACGCCGGCCACATGCAGAAGCGGCGCCACGCTATCGGCGGACAAACCGATATCGGCCAGGCCAAGCTTGATTGACGGCTTCTTTTTGGCCGCCAGGATCTGCTTCACACTGGGAATCGGGGCTTCGCAGATGTCCGGCACAATGGAGACAACCACCGGGCCAATGACCTTGACGCACTCGGTTCCCTGTTCCAGCTTGCGTTCCAGGAGCAGGGCATCGCCCTGGACTTCGGCCTTGCTGACGTAGCTGACCGAGGTAAAGCCGAGCAGCGCGGCCAGACGCGGCCCCACCTGCTGGGCATACTGGTCGCTGGAACCTTCGGAGCAGATCACCACGTCCACATCGCTGATGGAGCGGATCATGGCTGCCAGCACCTTGGAGGTGGCTGTGGCGTCAGCAACGGCCATGACCGGATCATCCAGACAGTACACGGCATCCGGCCCACGGGACAAAGCGTCTTTGGCCGAAGCCTCCGTGGCCGCGCCACAGGTCAAGGCGACCAGTTCGCAGCCCGAGGCCTCTTTGAGGCGCACGCCTGTTTCCAGGCCCATGCGATCATATTCGTTGATCTGGGGCTTGCATTTTTCCATATCCAGTTCGCGGGTCCGTTCATTAATCCGGATATCGGCATCCGACAGAACCCATTTGTAACATACGGCTATCTTTTTCATTGTCTTCCCGGCCTGTCTTCAGGTCTATGGTATACGCTCTGTGCTCCGATACCGGGGGAAGTCCCGACCTTCCCCCGGTTCAGCGGAGGTCTCCGGCAGGCGAAGGCTGGAACTCCCGCCGGAAGACGCAGCCTAGGCCAGCACGGCTCCTGAAATGACCATCTTCATCACTTCATTGGTGCCTTCATAGATTTCCGTGATCTTGGCGTCGCGCAGGAAGCGCTCCACCGGATAATTCCTGGTATACCCGATGCCGCCGTGCAACTGGATGGCGTCACGGGTGACATCCATGGCCATTCTGGCCGCGGTCAGCTTGGCCATGGCCGAATACTTGCTCCAGCGGCCCGGCGTATCGTTGTACCAGGCCGCCTGATAGGTAAGCAGGCGCGCGCCTTCAATCGCGTTGGCCATATCGGCCACCATCCATTGAATGCCCTGGTTGGCGGCAATGGGCTTGCCGAACTGCTTGCGATCCTTGATATAAGTAACCGCCGCCTCCATAGCGCCCTGGGCAATGCCCACGGCCTGGGCGGCAACGCCGATACGGCCGGCATCCAGAGCGCGCATGGCGATTTTGAAACCGTCGCCTTCTTGCCCCAGCATGTCGGAAACAGGCACCACCATGTTGTCAAAAATCACCTCGGCCGTGGCTGAAGCGCAGATGCCCATTTTTTCCTCAAGCTGGCCGATCTTCAGGCCCGGATTGTCGCGGTCGACAATAAAAGCGGTGATGCCCTTCAGCCCCTTGTCCGGCTGGGTCATCACGAAAATAACATACGTGCCGCCCACACTGCCGTTGGTGATGAACACCTTGGAGCCGTTGATGATAAATTTGTCGCCCTCGCGCACGCCCCGGCTGGCCTGGGCTCCGGCATCCGTGCCCGCGCCGGGTTCGGTCAGGCAAAAACACCCGATGCTTTTACCCGAGGCCAGATCAGGCAGGTACTTTTGTTTTTGTTCATCCGTGCCAAAGTAATAAATGGGCTTGGTAGCCATGCCGTGCACGGACAGAATGATGCTGTGCGAGGCGTCCACCCGGGCCAGTTCTTCATAGACGATGGCCGCGGCCAATGAATCCACGCCGGTTCCGCCGTATTCTTCCGGCAGGGCCAGACCGAACAGGGAAAGGTCTTTCATCCGGGCCACGGTTTCTTCGGGAAAGCGGTGGGTCTTGTCTATTTCGGCTGCAATGGGCTTGATTTCGTTGTCGGCGAATTCGCGTACCATGTTGCGGATCAGGACTTGTTCTTCGCTCGGGGAAAAGTTCATCTGGGGGCGCTCCTTTT
>WRKB01000193.1 GCA_009778295.1 Betaproteobacteria bacterium
TTTTATTTTGCAGCACCGCTTTATATGCTTCCATCGCTGCAAGGGCTTTATCGTTTGAGGCCTTGTCTGTTGCTTGTGTTATGGATGTGCCGGTGAAGGCGAGGCTTTCCAGCGCGCGCTCCAGCAGATCGTCGTATGCGCCCGGCGCATTGTGCGGCCGGCCCGGCCAGGTTATCTCAATGTCGCACCACATCTCGCCGTTGGTCATGAATCTGCGGCCGCCCTTATCCGGGCCGTTCCACCACGACAGTGCCCACCAACCATCCCCTTTTTTTTCAAAGACCCGCGCACCCTCCGCATTTTTCTCCACGTATTCTTTCGCATTTTTCAGCGATGTCTCAAACATGTCGTCAGACATGACGAAACCGCCCGAGGCGCGAAACCGGTATTGCCCGTCCTTGGATTGTAGAATGATGCCGTCGGCATTATCCGGCAAAACGACGACTTGCGTCAAAACTTCGTGAGGAACTTTCACGGAATAATTGAAACGTTCGTTGATATAGAGAAGCAAGCCCTTGTCTTTTTTGTCTCCGACCGGATAAAGGCCGGCCGTGGTTCCTCGCTCGCTGTCCTTGAGCGTAAGAACAGGACCGACAGCCGCGGCATGCGCATGAGACGCCGCAAAGAGCAACGTCATAGTCAGCAATGCTATTTTGGCATAAAAATTTTTCATGGCCATGCCCTTTCCCGTTCGAGATATGATAACAGCACTCAATTTTCCTCTTTTTTTCCCAGCCTTACCTGTTTTTGTATTGCTCCCACAATCGTCTGGCAAAAGCGGCGAACGCATCCGGCCCGGAGGCGAAGGCCGCATCCAGCTTGTAGCCGCCGCCCGGACAGGGGAGGTGGCAAGCAGGCACAGGCAGGCAACACACGCGGGCAGCGATACTGCTTTCATTATGAGAGGCTACTTTCAGCCCGGCGGGGAAACCGACAAAAAAATATCCGGGCCGGTGCGGTATAGGCAAGTTTCTTGATTTTCACAGCCGCCCCACATGTTAATGCTATGCTAATATTACTATTGTCCCACTTTCCGCTTCTGTATTTCGCCGCAAGCGCCTGATGAACTCAGAGAATCCGGCCGGCATCTCTTTGCGGAATACCGGTCGGAGGTTTTTCTGTCATTGTTGCCGAGCGGCAGACTTTACCTGCACGTGGCGCCGACCCCGCCATGCTGCTTGGCTAACTTGTCGGCATCGAGGTTGCTGCTGAACATCCCCAACGTCTTGGGTTCGCTGCCCCTGGCTGACTTCATTTGGTCTGGAGTGCGCGTATCGACTTCGATTTTCCCGTTGACGCAGTAAACGTAAACGTCCGCGGCAAAAGCCGGCGCAGAGGCCAATGTTACAACCATGCAACATGCGAATAGTACGGATAGTATTCTTCTCACGGTATTGCTCCCTAAGGTTAGAGGATGAAGTTGTGAGGCATTGGAACACCTCTGCTAGCGCTGGTTAATCTTGATCTTTACGTCAAAACCCGCAAGTTCGGCATCCGGGAACGCGCCCCTGCTTACGGTTACCTGCTTGAGGTCCGGCAGCTTCTTCAGCGCCGCCAGGCTGGTGATGCCCGTTGTTTTAGCGTCAATGCTCACCCTTTGCAGCTTGACGCAACCGGCCACGGCGTCAAAGTTGCTGATTGCCGACTCGTTCAGTGTAAGCACTTTCAGGTTGACCAAGGACTTGGCAAAGGCCATATCCACCGCTGTCCCGTCCTTTGCGTTCATATTTTGCATGGTCAGCTCCTCTAAATTGAGATGACGGCTGCCGAAAGAATTTTCCACCACTTCATTGCGATGGCTCCTAATAGAGTAAAATGTCACTACAAAGCTGACGCCAAGGGGCCCGGCAATTTTGCCTAAAGGCGAGCAAAATTGAAAGTTAGAGTATCAAGAAGACCAGGCCGCGGCTATCACCCCAAAGGGTAATTGCAGAATTTTTCATGCGCCGCGCAAAATCACCCTCAGGGTGATTGTTTCTTTGTGCCTCGCCCTGAATAATATTATGGGAAGCGATGGAAATTAAATGAAAAACCTGACTGATGAGGAATGGATGATGAAACGACTGACCTTGCTGCTGGCCGTCATGGTTCTGCTGGGCGGAGCCTGCACCGCCCGGGCGGCTGAATTGTATGTCCACCAGGCGTCCGGCAAAAACAATTTCCCAGGCACGAAAGAACAGCCCTTCAAAAATATTCAAAAGGCCATTGATATGGCCCAGGACGGCGACACCATCCGCGTGGCCGCCGGGAACTACTGCGGGATAATGGATAAGGGGCAGATCAAGCTGAATAAGCAGGTGACCCTGCTGGGCGGCTACTCTCCGGACTTTTCCGCGCGCGATATCCTCACGCACCGCACCACCATTATTCCGCCCAACAAGATTGATACAGTACGCCAGGGCGGCCTTTTCGTGATCGAGCAGGGCAAAAATAAGGAAGGCAAAACCCTCATTGACGGTTTTATTTTCGATCAGGGAGAAACCAATAACTACCACGCCACCGAGGGCAAAGCGGAAGGGCTTGAAACCGGCATGCTGCTCATACCGCCCAACAAGGCCGCCAATTCCGCCGGGCCCACAGCCATCATGCCCATCATGGGCGGCGGTGGCGGTCCTAATGCCGGCGCTTCCGGCGACTTCACGGTCAGCAACTGCGTATTTAACAACGCCAGCAATTTCGGCATCCAACTACCCTTCGGCAAAGGCGTCTTCACCGCGCGGAATAACATTTTCGTGGCTAATCGCATGGCTTCCATTGAAGTGTGGGGCACCCTGGCCGATCCCCACGCCGCCAAGGCCAATATTATCAACAACACCGTCCTCTTCTCCTGGTGCCGCACCAAGGAAATGAGCGACATGGGCTACGGCGTGCGCGGGATGAACAAGTGCGACTATGTCATTCAGGGCAATATCATGGCCTTGAGCGCCTTTGCCGGCTACGACAACACGCGGGCCGACTCCAACCTGAAAAACGAAAAGACCGTGGCCCTGGACCGCAATTTGTTTTTCCTGAACAAACAGGCGGATATGACGATTCCGGGCGGCGGCATGTTCACGCGGATATGGGTTGAAGAAAACTTTGAGGATGTGCCGAGCCTGAAGGTTCCCACCACCAAGTTCACCAGCATTGAAGGCAATGTCGGCCTGAAAACGGCCGAACCGCTGAAAGAGGCGCTGAACAAGGCCTACCTGGAAGGCTATCTCAACGCCTCCTATAAAGAAGTCACCAGTTATGACGCCGATTCCCCGGCCAACACCTTCCGCCGGGCCATGGGCATGAACCAGCAGGGAAAAATCCAGTCTTCCGTGACCATGTGGGCCAACCGGTATCCCCTTGAAGACGCCCTGAAGCTGTTTGGCGCTGTCAAGGACTTCGGCGCCCAGTTGCCGCAACAGCCGGCGCAATAGAGCGTTTGAATGATGAGAAGGGTTTCTTGAAGAATTTAGATCGGTGAATAATTAGTCACACCATCACCAAGGATGGTGTGACTAATCCATGCAAAAACAGCTAGTTGCAAAACGATTATGCCGGAGATGACAAGATAAAATAGGTCAAGCGTTAAAACGCCGCAAAAAACAAAAAGAAAATTGCCTCCAATTAGAGCCGGCCGTAAAAGATTTCGGCATATACGCCGGCTCAACCTTCCGCTGCCGCCCGTAGTGCTCGGCTGCACAGAGATACGGCCCAAACCTATCCTCTCAAAATCAAGAATTCGGCTTTTTGTTGCCAGGTATTCAGTTGCTATTCTCCGTCGCTTGAATTATGCGCGTCGGCCGACGATGGGCAAATCATCCCATGCGGAAGTGTAGCGTGGCGATCTGTGCGTATGCTTCGTATGCCAAGGGGCGTCCGCTTGACCTTCCGCCGCGAAGCGAATTGAGCCGCGCCCGAACTTCTTGTTGACGCTATCGAGAGCCGCCATGAGTTTTTTGTCTTTTTCCTTCCGCTCACCCGGCGCAAGCATATCCAGCAAGCTACCTTGTCGCCGCCGGTGACGTTCAACCAGATCAAAGAGCATGATACCGGCTTTGGCATAAAGAAAGCCTTGCTGGAAGATAGTATCCAATCCTTGCCTTGTCGCCTTGATAAAATCGCGTGTGTTGGCGGTGGGTGACGGGAAATTAATCTCCGCCGCCTTGTCGTAAAATGGCCCATGCCCATACCGTGCCGTGCGGATATGAATGGTTATGCCACTCGCTTCCTGTTTTTCACGGCGCAAGCGCTCTCCAGCCAAGGTAGCGTGCATGGCCAGCGCTTCCGCCAAGTGTTGTTTTTCGGTTATTCTTTCCCCAAAGGAACGTGATGATACCATTGTTCGCCTAGGTGCCGGCGCTTCGCTGTGCTTAATGCAGGGGATGCCGCGTAGTTCCATTGCCGTCTTCAGGCCGGTAATGCTTAACAGTTTTTTGACAATGCTCTCGTCGGCATCCCGCAAGTCTTTTGCGGTGCCGATGGAACGCAGCCGCAGTTTTTCAGCCGAACGCCATCCGATGCCCCAAATGTCTTCAATCGGCGTAATAGATAGAATTTTTTCCGTTGCCGCTGCCCCAGCATCCAGCCGGTGAACGCCCTTGTTTTTTTTGGCAATTTCACTGGCCAATTTTGCCAGAGTACGGGTTGAGCCGACGCCTACCGATGCCAGGATGCCCGTCCACTTTCTCACACGTTCCCGCAGCGCCCAAGCCAGTTCATCGGCATTGACAGCCAAGGCGCCGGGCAAAGGCACAAAAGCCTCGTCAATGGAATATTGTTCCACCTCCGAGACAAGGCTTTCCAGTGTCAGCATGACCCGGTTGGAAATATCGCCATAAAGGGCATAGTTCGAGGAGAACACGGCGACATTATGCCGTTTCAGGAGATGGCGGACTTTGAATTCCGGTTCGCCCATGCCGATGCCAAGAACTTTCGCTTCATTGGAACGGGCGACAACGCAGCCGTC
>WRKB01000194.1 GCA_009778295.1 Betaproteobacteria bacterium
GGCTGCCGACCTGACCCGCCGAGTCCGTCGCGTGGAGTTCGTGGGAGAAATTTTACAGGAATTCGGTTTTTCCATCTCTATCCGAAACGATTCCCTGCGAGCTAGAGCTGAAAATTTTTCTCTGCCGCGCGCCCTGCGTACAGCCCGAGTGGCTGGTTATCTTGTCATCCATACCCGACAACTTGACATGATCATGGCCGATGCGGCCCAGACTCGGCAACGCCGAGAACAAATACTGCAAGATTGCCATGTCCTGATGACCCAAAACACATCCCGCAGGGTACCTGAACCAGCATGAACAGCGGGAATGATATGCAAAAACGCAGTCTAATCAATTCATTTTTTACCTGGTTTCGCAAAGCTTCCTCTCAGCCTCCGCTCACTCCGGAAGAAATCGCCCGCGAAGCAGCTCTCAGAGATTTCTTTATCGCGCGTTGCAGGCACTTCCGCCAGCTTCTCGCCGCCAATAAGGCCGCCCTTGAAGGTATGACCAAGCTTGAATGCATGCTGTCGGACCCTGACCAGCCAGATCCTTCTGCCGTCCGGAAACTTTGTCTTGATATCGCCGCTCAAGTCAAAGACATCGTCGCCAACCTGGATGCTCTTTCCTACAACGCCTATCCCAATCTCCCCCAGCATCTGCAGGCAATTCTCACCGATCTGCATGCATCACTTAATGCATTTTTTCCAACAGCACCCCGCCATGAAGAACTTCCAGCCAGAAAAAATATGCCCCTGAGCGTACGTTTCGGTACACAAGAAGCGCTCAAGCCGGAATGGTGCGGGGCAAAAATGGCTGCCTTGGCCAAATATACCCTACATCCGCCTCTGCCCTATATTATGGTGCCGCAAGGATTCATTACCACGGTGCAGGCCTTTGCGTTGTTTATGACATCAGAAGAACTGGACAAAAAAATTGCTGAGTTGTTGGGTGAGCTGCAAACCAGACCCCAACTTAACTCACCTGAAAAAATGGAGGTCAATCAGGAACTGGTGCGCTTGCACCGTATTTCTATGTCAATCCGTAACTCCATCATGAAAACGCCGGTTCCTCTTCAACTTGAACAGACTATTCTAAATGAAATCGCTGAATTGACACGGCGTAATCCCAGCTGTTCGCTGGCGGTGCGCTCAAGCGCCCTAGATGAAGACAGTTTTGAAAATTCCTTTGCCGGACAATACAAATCCCTTCTTCATGTGCCGCCATCCGATGCCATGCAGGCTTGGAAAGAAGTGCTGGCCAGCCTGTACGGCGTTAACGTGCTCAGCTATAGAGCCAACCGTCACTTGGGTGAAAGCGACGCCTGCGTCATGTGCGTGGGCTTTCTTGTCATGTTGGAGGTAGAGGCTGGCGGTGTTGCCTACAGCGCCGACCCTCTGGATCAAAGCAATCCGGACTGCATCGTCAATGCTGTTGCCGGTCTACCCGCTACTGTCGTGGATGGAAGCACCACGCCGGATTTATTCCGTATCAATCCCGGTCCGCCGCTTACAATACACTCCCGCCATCCCGGCAAGGATAATGAGGCATCGGCGTCCATTAGTGATGAGCAGGCACTGGCTGTTGCACAACTTGCCCTGACGCTGCATGCCGAACACGGCTGCGCTCAGGATGTTGAATGGGCTTTTGATAAAAAGGGCGTGCTGAATCTACTCCAAAGTCGTCCACTTGCCCGTAGCGAAACGCCGGATATCAACGCTGCAGACGAGGAAGCTCTCGAAAAACTCCCTCAAGTGCTTTCCGGCGGCGTCATCGCCAATCAGGGAGTGGGGAGCGGGCCAGCCCATCTTGTCCAGACCGATCGCGATATGGCGCGCTTTCCTCGGAAGGGAGTCCTGGTAGTAGGGAACGCGCTTCCCAAGTGGGCGCCTCTTTTAAACAAGGCCAGCGCCCTGGTTAGCGAAGCTGGGGGAACGGCAAGTCATCTTGCCAGTGTTGCGCGCGAATACGGTGTTCCGGCCCTGTTCGGCATGCAAGGCATCATCACCCGGTTGCGAGAACAAGAACAACCATTCCCGCAAGTTACTGTCGATGCGCGCAAAGGTATCGTATATCTTGGAGCGCCGCCCTCCGATTTTTCCATACCCAAACGGCGTTCCATTGTATTTGATTCCCCCATGCGCCGCCACTTGAAAAACGTGTCGGATACCATTCTCCCCCTCAATCTGCTGGATCCTGAAGCTCAGGAATTTTCTCCTGCCGGATGCCGCACCTTGCACGATATCACACGGTTCTGCCATGAAAAATCCGTGGAAAGTCTATTCGACACTCAACCTGAAAGGCACGGAGAAGCAGACCCTCCAGGCAAGCAACTCAAGGCGGGCGCAAAGCTCAAATACTGGCTGGTAGATATGGGTGGCGGCTTCAGCGAAGCCATCCATACGTCTTATGTGGATATTCAACATATACGCTCTCTGCCTATGCTTGCTTTATGGAGCGGCATGACCGGCATTCCGTGGGCTGGGCCTCCCGCGCCTGACGGACGGGGTTTTTTAAGCATTGTGGCTCGTAGCGCCTCCAACCCAGAGCTGGATCCGCTAGTCGCAAACAGCATGACGGAAAAAAATTATTTTTTGATTTCACGCACATTTTGCAACCTGCAAACGCGTATCGGCTACCATTTTTGCACTATGGAAGCCGAAGCGGGTGAAGTGGACCACGCCAACTACGCATCATTCCATTTCAAAGGTGGCGCGGCCAGTCTGGATAGGCGCGCCTTGCGGGTTCGCCTCATGGCCGATATCCTTCAGGAACACGGATTTGCAGCTTCCGCCCAACGCGATGCCCTATCCGCCCATGTCGAAGGCGCACCGCAAAAAGACATCCTCGACAAAACGCGCATTCTTGGCTATCTGCTCATTCATACGCGGCAGGTAGATATGGTCATGCGCAATGCAGCCATGGTCTCGACCATAAACAAAAAATTACGCGACGATATCCACAAATTACTAAAAATCCCCTTTCAAACTCCGGACTAGTGTCCGTCACGCGACACTAGTCGCCCTCCCGAAGGAGGGGCGCGACGCCAGAGACGGCGTGACATGACACTAGGCAAGTTTACTTTTGAATTGTATACTGAAGGGTTTCAAAAGGCATGAAAAGGTACTCCCTCCCCCTAATAAATGAGATTTGCCATGAAAATTGAAGAGTTTACCCTTACTGGTTTGCATTGTCCCTCCTGCGCTCGCCTTGTCCAGGAAGATGCCTCAAAACTGGATGGAGTGAAAAACGCTGTTGTGGATCTTGCCACCCAAAAACTTCGCCTTATCTATGATGAAAATATCTTTCAATTTACCAAGCTTGAAGAATCAATTAAATCCGTTGGGTTCGGCGTGAGCCGTTGATGAGACTTCGGTCTCCGCAAAAACATATCGTGAAAGAAAAAGATTTTATCATTACAGGCATGCATTGCGCTTCCTGCGCCCGTCTCGTAGAACGTAGCGTAAGTGCCTTACCCGGAGTTGCCGACGCCTTTGTCAACATCGCCACAGAAAGGCTTCGTCTGCGATATGATCCGCAAACGCTTCGTTACGAACGGTTGGAGTCTGCCGTCAAAAAAGCAGGTTTCGATATATGCCGCATAGACGCTGAAGAAACGTTGGCGACACGCAACTCCTCCTCTGACTTCTCCTCCTGGCGCCTGCCGCTTGCCGCGGTATTCAGCCTGTCTCTTTTTTACTGTGCCATGGCACCCATGCTGAATACGACGTATTCTCTTGTGCTGCCTTTCCCGGCAGCGCTCGAACCCATGCATGCCCCACTACCGTATGCTCTGGTACAACTTGGCCTTTGCCTGCCGGTTCTTGTTGCGGGTTCCCATTTCTACAGAGGCGGCTTTATTTCCATCTGGAGACGCGCCCCCAACATGGATGCGTTGGTAGCGGTAGGCACCTCTGCAGCCATGCTTCATAGCCTGTATTCCGTCTACCTCATTGCACAAGGACAACATTACGCGGTGGAGCAATTGTATTTTGAGAGTGCCGCAGTCATCATTACCTTGATTCTTCTTGGAAAATCTCTCGAAAAACGTTCCAAGCAGCGCAGCTCTGCTGCAATTGCCAAACTGGTGCAGCTAGTCCCCGCAACAGCGTCTGTGCTGCGTGAAGGCAATGAGACCAGCGTACCGCTGAGTGAGGTCCGTGCAGATGATCTGATACGCGTTCGCCCGGGCGAGCGCATCCCTGTGGATGGTATAGTAGTGGAAGGCAGCAGCTATGTTGATGAATCCATGATAACCGGTGAAAGTCTGCCTGTAGAGCGTCATATAGGAAAACAGCTCATCGGCGCCACCTTGAATACCACAGGAACCATGCTCATGCGCGCCACACGAGTCGGAGAACAAAGCGTATTGGCCCAAATTGTGCGCCTGATCCAGGAAGCGCAGGGAAACCGCCCTCCCATTGCCCGGTTGGCGGATGTAGTTTCCGGGTATTTTATACAATGCGTTTTTGCCATTGCTCTATTCTCCGGTGGATTGTGGCTGCTCAGCGGAGCGGATCTTGCGTTTGTACTGCGAATCTTTACGGCAGTGCTGCTGATCGCCTGTCCCTGCGCACTCGGTCTTGCCACTCCTACCGCATTGATGGTCGGGATAGGACGCGGTGCCGAACTTGGCATTTTGATCAAAAATGGTACTGCGCTGGAAGCCACAGCCAAGGTGGATACCGTGGTGCTGGACAAAACAGGAACCATTACGGAAGGCAAACCCGTTGTGCGCGCACTGTTCCCCTCTTTTCCCTCTGCAGAAGAAGAACTTCTCTTGGTAGCCTGTACACTGGAGAAGGTGTCGGAGCACCCCTTAGCCGATGCTGTGCTGCGTTATACGACTGAACGCGAGATCAGTCCCGGCAAGGTGACTGAATTCTGCGCCGTGGCCGGTCAAGGTGTTCGCGGCATAATAGACGGCGAGGTTTGTGCGCTCGGGAATGCGCAAATGATGTCAGCTTGCGGAATTGAGGCATCG
>WRKB01000195.1 GCA_009778295.1 Betaproteobacteria bacterium
CGTCCGCCGACCATCACGATAAGATCGCCCGTTTCGGCCTTTTTGCGCCAGCCTTCGCGGTTGTGGATCCTGCGGGGCAGAATGCCGGCAGTGCCGCAGAAAACGAGCGGCTTGCCCAGAAAACGTTCGTCAAAGACCAGCGAACCGTTCACGGTAGGGATGCCGGACTTGTTGCCGCCGTGCTCCACTCCTTCGCGCACTCCCTCCAGAACCCGCCGGGGATGCAGCAGTCGCGGGGGCAGCTCCGCATCATGAAAGGGAGAGGCGAAGCAGAAGACGTTGGTGTTGCACACCAGTTCTGCTCCCAGACCCGTGCCCATGGGATCGCGGTTCACGCCCACGATGCCGGTCAGTGCGCCTCCGTAGGGGTCGAGAGCAGAGGGACTATTGTGGGTTTCTACCTTGATGCACGCGTCCCATTCTTCGTTGAACGCGATAACCCCGGCGTTGTCTTTGAAGACCGAACGGCAGAAGTCGCGTTCGCCCAGACGGCGGCGGATGATGGACGTAGCATCTTGGATGCAGCTTGCATACAGACTGTTGATGTCCTCCTTGATCCCCGTTTCCCGGTTTTCGTACGCGATGCGCGCGGCAAAAATTTTGTGTTTGCAGTGCTCCGACCAGGTTTGGGCCAACATTTCCATTTCCGCGTCCGTGGGTTCCGCGGGCAGGCCGTACCTGACACGTTCGTCCCGCACCTCGGGCCGCGCATACTCGGCCCTGATGGCGTACATTTCTTCCAGGTTCAGGGCCAGCGTGTTTTCACGGCTGAAGGCCATCAGCTCTTCGTCATCCATCTGCGAGAGGGGGATGATCATCACTCCGTCCGAAGCCGCGCCTGTTACTCTGGCCGCCCGGGCCGGAAAACCTGGTTCGGCTTGCCATTCTTCGCGGCTTTTGACGGTAAAACGCTGAATAAGTTCATTACAGAGCAGGTCGCGGGCCAAGCGTTCCACGTTCTGTCGCGTCAATTCCTTACCGGGTTCATTTTGGATGCGGTATTGGACGGCGGTATAGATGAAGCGTCCTTCTTTGGGCAGGCGCAGGAACAAGACGGCGGTATCGCGCGCGGTACGGCCTTCGTTATCGGTTACGCCGGGGCGGAAGCCCACTTCGACAATCCAGTCCGCCGTAAAGGGAAGCTGGGGCAGCGCTTCCAGAGAGGCCGCCTGTATGACGGGGTCATGCAGCACGCCTTCGTTGAGAAGCTGCTGCGCCTGGTTGAGGTCAAACCCGTCCAAGGTAAAAACCTTTATCTGGCGCAGGGCGCGCACATGGATGTCTAGGGCGCGTTGAAGCGCCAGAGCCGTCTTACGCCCAAGCGTGTCATCCAGGTGCGGGTGCAGCCCAAGCTCCATGCGTTGCATGTTATTCCTCCCGATCCCGCACATGCGCTATGATGTGCTCAAGAATGGAACGTTCCGGAGCATCCGGCAGGCCATGCAGCGCAACGCGGGCTTTTTCAAGATGCGTATCCGCAATCCGCCGGCTTTGGGCGTCAAAACCAAGCGCCCGGATGCGGGCGCCGACAGTCTGGGCGGCGGCATCGTCCAGATCCCCCGAACAGAAGCGCAGATCGAAGGCGGCGCGCTCGGCCGGGGCAAGATGCTCACGGTACAGCAGCAGCGGCGGCGTCAGCTTGCCCTCGCGCACGTCGCCGCAGGAGGGCTTGCCGGTTTTTTCCGGCGGCGCGAAGTCCAGCGCATCGTCCACCAGCTGGAAGGCCATCCCGAGCTGCAGGCCATATTGTGTCGTCAATTCCAGTTCGCGCTGATCCGCTTTGGCCCGTAGCGCGCCCATTTCGCAGGAAGCGCGTATCAGCCAGGCGGTTTTGCCGGTAATAATTTCATTGTAAATTTCAGGTTGTTGGTCAACACGGCGCCGGTAGGTAATCTCCTGGATTTCTCCGACCGCCGTGCGTAGCGTGGCCTCGGAAAAACAGGCGCTCAGGCGGCAATCGCCGTACTCGGCTACCAGTCGGTTAGCGTGCGAAAATAACGCATCGCCGGCCAAAATAACGGTCACAAGGTCAAAAAGCGTATGCGCTGCCGGTTTGCCACGCCGGGTGACGGCCTCGTCCAGCACATCGTCATGCAGAAGTGTGGCGGCATGCAGCATTTCCATGGTTGCGGCCAAGGGATAGATGTCATTTTCCCTATATCCAAAAAGCCGCGCGGACAGAACGGTGAGGAAGGGGCGCAGACGCTTGCCGCCCGCATTCAAGATATGCCGGGCGATGGGTTGTACGCTCGCGGGCAGCGAGTCAACAGCCTGGGCAAGCGCACGGGATATGGCAGGCAGTTCGGCGGCAAGGCGGGTTTGCAAGACTGTGCTCATGTATGAAAAATTCCTCGGCTATACACCGAACAAGTCTTGCCCTAATGCGCCGAGTTTCGCAAGCGCCAAGGGGAAGGCCCGGTCTTTCTGCGCGCGGGATCCGACCTTGTTGGAGAGGACGCGCAGTCCCACGCAAGGGATATGTTGCCGCGCACAAGCCAGGGCCACGGCAAAACCTTCCATATTCTCGCTCAGTGGATGGTAGCGCTGTGTCAGCATATCCGCGCGCTTTGCGCTGGCGCTTACCCCCGCGACGGTCAGGGAAATTCCCGGGATGGCGTCTATGGGCTGCGGCAAGCCGAAATCCGTCACATCCGTGTGGAGAGGCAAGCGGTCGAAAACGCGCAGACCGCAATGTTCCCACTGAGCAAAGCCCAAGCCGGTCGCGTCAGTTCCCTTGTCGCCGAGCAGTCCGTATTCAGGCCAGATCTCTTCCGTAACCAGGGTACAGCTCCCCAGTGGCGCGTGGGCCGGATCGAAGCTGCCCGCAAGGCCGAGATTAAGTACACATGCGGTTTCGTGGCGCAACGCAAGGAGGCGTCCCAAGGCGATACCCGCGTTGACGGGACCGACGCCGGTGACGCAGGCCGTCAATCCGGGCCGTATGGGCAAGATGCGGTGTTCGGCAACTGTGCCTTTCCAGTGAGGAAAGAGGGTCTGAAATTCCTGCGGCGTTGCCACCGCACAGAGAACACTTATGGGCATGGCTCAATACAGCACCTACAGCCGCCAGAGGGTTATGCCCGCGTCGGCCATGGCCGCACGGTCGAAGAACCCTTTGGCGTCCATGAGCAGAGCGCGTTCCGGCCTGGCAAAACGGGCGCGCAAAGCGGTCGGGGTAAGGGCGCGGTATGCCTTGTGGGGCACGGCCAGGATCAGGGCATCCAGACCGTTCAACTCTTCCAGAGGGGAGAGTTTCTGCCCGTATTCACGGAGCGCCTCTCCGGGTTCAGCCTCGGGGTCGTGCACCACGACGCTGACGCCGTATTCCTCAAGTTCGCGCACCACATCAATGACGCGGGTATTGCGCAGATCCGGCACATCTTCCTTGAAGGTAAAACCTAAAATGCCCACTTTGGCCGTTCCGACGCGCACGTCCATACGGATGAGTTGCTTGACCGCCGTTTCCGCCAAGTATTTGCCCATGCCGTCATTGATGCGCCTGCCCGCCAGAATGACTTGCGGATGATGCCCGAGCGCCTCGGCTTTGAAAGTGAGATAATAGGGGTCGACGCCTATGCAGTGCCCTCCGACAAGACCCGGACGGAAGGACAGGAAGTTCCATTTGGTACCTGCTGCCTCCAGCACGTCCAAGGTGTCGATGCCCATGCGTTGGAAGATGACGGCGAACTCGTTCATCAGGGCGATGTTCACATCACGCTGGGTATTTTCGATTACCTTGGCCGCCTCGGCAACGCGGATACTGGAAGCCCTGTGGATTCCCGCCTTGACCACCAGTCCGTACAGTCCGGCCAGCAGGTCGGCGCTGGCCGCATCGGAGCCGGCCACAATTTTGACGATGGTCGTCAGGTCATGCGCCTTGTCGCCGGGATTGATGCGTTCGGGTGAATACCCAAGCGCAAAATCCCGCCCGAGTTCCAAGCCGGATTCCTTTTCCAGGATTGGCAGGCAAAGTTCTTCCGTCAGGCCGGGATAGACTGTGGATTCAAATACGACCACGCAGCCCTTGGGCATATGCCGGCCCACCGTGGCGCTTGCGCCGAGTACAGGGCGCAGATCCGGGTTGCGGTGCGAGTCGATGGGCGTGGGGACGGCGATAATGAACACCCCGGCCTTGGCAAGTTCCCCGGGAGTATGGGTATAATGGATTTTTGCGTTACGCAGGACGGCATCCTCTACCTCACGGGTATGGTCGTGTCCTTTGCGCAATTCTTCAACCCGCGCGGCATTAATATCAAAGCCGATGACTTCGCAATGCTCGGCAAAAGCCACGGCAAGGGGCAGTCCCACATAGCCCAAGCCAACAACAGCCAAAGGGCGCTTGCGTTCAGTAAGTTCGTTCAGCGTTGTCACAACAGACCCGGTGTCCCTAGTTGCATGTCCTGCCTGAAAATCAGGGAATTATCAACTCCTTGCCCACGGGCAGCACATCGGCGCTGGTGAGCTTGTTCTTTTGCATGAGGTTTTTGGGGCTAACCTTGTATTTTGCGGCGATGCCGTTCAGGCTTTCGCCGGCCTTGACGGTATGGATGCGTACCGGGGCCTTGACGCGTATTTTCTGCCCGATTTTGAGCTGGTCACTCTTCAGCTTGTTCCATTGCCGCAAATCCGTTGTGCTGACTTTGTATTTTGCGGCGATGGCGGAAAGACTCTGGCCGGGTTGCACCGTGATCACGCCCTCGGCGTCCGGCATGCCTAGTGCAGGTTCCACCGTGCGTCCTTCGGCACCGGGCGTACCGAGGGAACCGTTGCCCCCGGCCTGGGGCGGCCGAACGCTCAGACGCTGCCCGACACGAAGCGCATCGCTTGTCAGGCCGTTCCATTCGCGCAGTTGAGGCACGGTTACGCCGTGGCGCTTGGCTATGCCGACAAGACTCTGGCCAGACGCAACCACGATGGTGCCGTCCGGAGCCGTCCCGGCCTGCTCAGACGAGGTGGGCCGGGGAAGGGGCGG
>WRKB01000196.1 GCA_009778295.1 Betaproteobacteria bacterium
GCCCAGGAAGCTCGACCAGTAACAACGCCCGGAAACACACCAGCACAGCGCGCCATGCACGAAACTTTCCAGATCCAGACCGGGCGGACAGTTTTCAGCGGTCATGCGGATCTCGTCAATGGAAAGTTCGCGCGGCAGGATGACCCTTGACGCACCCGCAGCCTGCGCTGCCTTGAGCGCCGTAGAATGCGTGACATTGGCCAGGGTAGAAAAATGCAGCTCGCCGCGAAATCCCGCCTGGCGGGCCAGTTCGGACATGCCGAGATCCTGCGTGATCAAGGCGTCCGGATGCACATCGCGCTCCAGGCGGGCGATCAGCCGCAAAGCCGCGTCGATGTCACCAGGCTTAAGCAGGCTGTTCATGGCCACATAGATCCGGCGGCCCTCTGCGTGCGCCAATTCCGTCATGCGCGAAAGCTCGGTCAAACTGAAGTTTTCCGACTGCATACGCGCGGTGAAGTGTTTCAGCCCCAGGTACACGGCATCCGCCCCAGCGGCCAGCGCTGCCAGAAATGAGGGCAAATCCCCGGCAGGGGCGAGTATTTCCGGTTTACACGATGAATTACAAGGCATGGTTATGTAAAATTATATGTTGTAGTACTCCCGATGCCAAGCCACAAATTTAGCGACACCTTCAGCCAAGGGAGTGGAAGGCGAAAAGCCGACACGTTCACGGAAATCGTCGATATCGGCGTAGGTGGACTGCACGTCCCCCGGCTGCATGGGCATAAAACTTTTTATGGCCTCGCGCCCGAGTGCCCGCTCCAGAGTGGCGATAAAGTCCATAAGTTTTACGGGCTCACTGCCGCCGATATTATAGATGCGCCACGGCGCGCTGCTGGCGGCCGGATTGGGGTTTTCCGCCCGCCAGCCGGGATCGGACGTGGGGGTGAGCCTGATCACGCGCACTACTCCTTCAATGATGTCGTCTATGTAGGTGAAGTCGCGTTGCATGTCGCCATGGTTGAAGACCTTGATCTGCTCGCCCTTGAGAATGGCCTCGGTAAAGAGGTGCGAAGCCATGTCCGGCCTTCCCCAGGGGCCGTAGACCGTGAAAAAGCGTAAGCCTGTACAGGGCAGGCCGTAAAGGTGGCTATAGGCATGCGCCATGATCTCATTGGCTTTTTTGGAGGCCGCATACAAGCTGATAGGGTGGTCAACGGCATCCTGGACGCTATAGGGGAGTTTGGCGTTGAGACCGTAAACGGAACTGGAAGAGGCGAAGACGAGGTGCTGTATTTTGTGGTGGCGGCAGGCTTCCAGAATATTGCCGAAGCCGACCAGATTGGACTGAAGATAGCTGTGGGGATTTTTAATGCTGTGGCGCACTCCGGCCTGGGCCGCCAGATGCGCCACATGGCTGAAGTTGTGGGCCTGAAAAAGGGCGTTCAGTATTTTGCCGTCCACCAAATCCATCTGTGCGAAGGCGAAGGCTGCGTGCTGTTCCAGCAGCGCCAGGCGATCCCGCTTCAATTGCACGCTGTAATAATCATTCAGGCTATCCAGGCCGACAACGCTGTAACCGTCCATAAGCAGACGCCGCGCCAGGTGGAAGCCGATAAAACCCGCAGCCCCGGTGACCAGAATATGCATGGTGTTCCTCTTGATTATGAGGTGACTTCGAGCTGTAGAGATGCCCTGAATGCCGCCAAGTCGTCAATCCCCAGACGTTTACAGGCTGAAGGCAGTTCTTCCACCAGGCGAAAAGCGAAATCCGGACGGGAAAAATTCATGGTGCCGGCCTGGACGGCGCATGCGCCAATCAGGATGAATTCCAGCACGTCTTCGACGCTGGCGATGCCGCCCACGCCGATGACTGGAATATCCACCGCGCGGCAGACTTCCCAGACGCAACGCAGGGCCACGGGCTTGACAGCCGGGCCGGAAAGACCGCCAAGGACGTTGGCCAGCAGAGGCCTGCGCGTTACGATGTCGACGGCCATGCCACTCAGGGTGTTGATGCAGGTAAGCGCATCTGCCCCCGCGGCTTCCACAGACTTGGCGACAGCTGCGATATCCGTCACGTTGGGGGAAAGCTTCACGATAACGGGCGTATTGCGTGCGGCCTGTTTGACCGCCTGCGTTACTTTGGCGGCCATGACGGGGTCCTGACCGAACAATATGCCGCCTTCGCGCACATTGGGGCAGGAAATATTGACTTCCAACGCGGCCACGCCTTCCTCGGCGGAGAGGATGTCCGCAAGGACGGCAAATTCTTCCGGCGCGGTGGCATACAGGTTGGCTATCACTGCGGTTTCACGCCAGGGGAGCTGCGGCAGCTTGTGTTTGAGAAAAGCTTCCACGCCGTCATTTTGCAGCCCCACGGCGTTGAGCATGCCGCAGGCGCATTCGACTATTCTCGGCGTGGGGTTCCCCTTGCGCGGTTTAAGGGAGAGGCCTTTGACCACCATGCCGCCCAGGTTCACAAGCTCACCGTAGGGAGCGAACTCCAGACCATAGCCGAATGTGCCTGAGGCCGTCAGGATGGGGTTTTTGCAGCGCAAACCCGGAGCGAGAGATACAGAAAGATCAAGCATACTGATGGCATCCTGCGTCAGTCAAGAACCACATGGCCAGCCCAAAAAACAGGGCCCTGGCTGCAAGCCTGGACAGGCCAATTTTTCGCATCCGATACGGGCCATTCACTGGTGGTGGTGACCACGCAACCAAGGCAGGCGCCTACTCCGCAGGCCATACGCGCTTCCAGCGAAAGCTGGGTGCGCAGGCCGGTTTTTGCGGCCAGCCTTTGTACGGTACGCAAAAAGGGGAGAGGGCCGCAAGCCAGAGCCAGACCATTTTTTACGGCATGTTCTTCCATGCGGGCCTGCATGACGGCAATAAAATGTTCCAGATCCTCAGGCCCGTTTTCGCATATGGGTTCGACTTCAATCCGTTCGTTCATGCTGTCCACGGGGTAGCAATCCAGTGGAGCCCGGTGCCCGAACAGCATGGAAAGGTTCCATGGCTTGGGATGATTTTGCGCGTAGCCGAGAAAAGGCGCGATGCCAATCCCGCCGGCAAGGAGCAGGGTGAGGCTGTCCGCTTCTACGGCAAAGCCGTTGCCGAGCGGCCCCCAGACGCGCACCGCGTCGCCGGCCCTGAGTCCCAGCAGGCGCTCCGTACCGCGCCCGATCACCTGGATGAAGCATACAAGGTCGTGTTCCCCGGCACGGCTGATGGAAAAAGGGCGCGCCCAAGGCAGTTCCAGTCCCCAGCCTGCGGGGCGCAGCATGACGAACTGGCCGGGTGTATATCTTTTCCAAGGCGGCGGAGAAAGACGCAGGGCAAAGGTGCGCAACGTGCTTTCACGCCCGAAGGGAACCAGATCCAAGACGGTGAGTTCGGCAAATTGCGAGGGAAGCATGCCATGAAGCACTATAGGCGCTACGGGGAGATGTCAATGCCTTCCGGAACAAGGTCGCTGAAAGAGCTTCCCCGCCTTCACAAGATAGGATATGCTTGCAGTTGTGAATACACGCATCTATGAAGAACGCCGGGAAAAACTGCGGGCCCTGTTACGCGGTCGCGGGCTTGATGCGTTGCTGGTCAGCCATGCCGCGAACCGTTTTTATCTCTCAGGATTTGAACTCCACGACGGGCAGTGTAACGAAAGCTCGGGCCGGCTGCTGATCACCGCGCACGGCAAGGACTGGCTCTGCACGGATGCACGTTTCTTCGACGCGGCTAGGCGTATTTGGGACGAGGAGCGCATTTTTATCTACAAAGGGGATGCCTTTGCGCAGATCGGCGCGCTTCTCAAGGACAGTACCCGGGGAGTGACGGGCTTTGAAGCCAAATCAGTATGCTGCCACGGCGCGCAACGTCTCGGTCTGCGGCTGCTGGCTGCCGACGGTCTGGTGGAAAGCTTACGCATGATCAAGGAACCTGGAGAAATCGCCGCCTTGGAGCGCTCCTGCAGCCTCAACCACAAACTGATGAAATATGCGCCTTCGCTACTGTCCCCCGGCTGCTCCGAAGCGGACCTCGCCTGGAGCATAGAACGCTTTTTTCGTGAAAACGGCGCCGCGGAACTGGCTTTTCCCACCATAGCCGCCAAGGGTAAGAACGCGGCTTTGCCGCATCACACGCCCTCAGGCCGGACGCTGTTGGACAGGGAATGCCCGGTGCTGATCGACTGCGGAGCGCGCTTGGACTGGTATTGTTCGGATCAGACCCGGACTTTCTGGCTGGGGAAGACGCCCACCCCGGAGTTTACTCGTACGCTCGAACTGGTGCGGGAGGCGCAGAAAGAGGCCATCCGGGGTATCCGCCCCGGCATGAGCGGCATGGAAATATATGCTCTGGCCTTTGCCTTCTTCGAGCGGCACGGCGTGGAAAGAGCTTTTACCCACAGCCTCGGCCACGGCATCGGACTGGAAACTCATGAAGAGCCGTCCCTGCATCCCCACAATTCTGAGCCTGTGCCGCCAGGGACAGTATTTACCGTGGAGCCCGGCCTGTATTACCCCGAGTGGGGCGGTGTACGCTGGGAATATATGCTGGTGATGGAAGAAGACGGCGCACGGATTTTAGCCTCTTGACCTGATTTTATATATGCTATAATTGACATATAATTTATGAATACACCGAACGCATTCCCCTTGGAGTTTTGTATGCGTACTTTGTGTTTTCTGCTTGCCATGGCTTTTATGGCGTATCCCTCCGCCGCTCCCGCTACGGATACCCTGATGATGGCCACAACCACCAGCACCCAGGACAGTGGTCTGCTGGATTACCTTCAGCCTCTTTTGCTCAAGGAAACGGGCATCAACCTCAAATGGGTGTCCACCGGCACGGGCAAGGCCTTGGAGCATGGAAAAAACTGCGATGTTGACGTGCTGCTCGTGCATGCCCCCGGCGCAGAACTGAAGATGGTTGAAGAAGGCTTCGCCATCGACCGCCGTCAAATTATGTATAACGATTTTGTGCTTGTCGGGCCCCAAAACGATCCGGCCGGCATCAGGGGCAAAAGCGTCGCC
>WRKB01000197.1 GCA_009778295.1 Betaproteobacteria bacterium
CTGCTGCGAAAGGCGCGTGAGCAGCTCCGTCAGGTCCACGTCCTCAACATAACTCAAACGCTGTTGTTGATCCAGTTTTTGAGAATCAAGCACCTGCTTGGTAATATCCAGGCGGTTTTCTTTCCCGCCAATTTTAGTCGCAGCGGTCAGTACGGTCTGCTGGGCCGTGGTCAGATCCTCCAGGCACTGTTGCACACCGCTCTGGTTATTGCATTCGGTAAAAGCGATCAGCCTGCTTACCACTTCAAAAAGATTACGGGCGTCGCCATCGCCGAATACGGGCTGCGCTGCAACAGGCGGGTCGGAATATTTCATGTCAGGCGTCTGGTACAGTCCGCCAAAAATATCTTTGCCCACATTGTTCACGTCCATGTATTCGCCGGGCATAATTTCATATCCCAGGTTGGCCCGGTGCGGCCGGATGGCGAACTGCTGGCCGATGCCGATCTGTCCGAGTCCGCCGTCCACATCGACATCCAGGAACCCGCCGGGCACGATAAAACGGGTTTTGTCGGGCGACGCGGCAACGGTGACCTGCGAGGCAGTCCAGGTGAGGCCGTTATCCGTACTGTAGGAGAAATAGGCCGTATCTCCAGCGCTGTAGGAGCTTATCGTCGGGTCGAAGGGGTTGGGATCAATGCGGATGCGCACGTCGCCGGAAAAATTGCCGACGCTTGTGCAGTCCGCAGTGGGTATGGCGCCAAAACTTTCAATGACCTGGGGTGCATCGTTGTCGTCGCCCATGTAATAGGCCGCCGGGCGGATGATGAGTTGCGTGCCGTTATTAAAGCCGTTGAATCCTTCGGGATTATCGGCGGAGTCCGGTTCGTAGTGCGTGAAATTAACGCTTGCTGCAGGCTGAGGAATCGTTATTTGCGCACCGCCTGCCGTCAGCACATTCGTGCCCGGAGTCGTCCCTGCCGTCATGGTGCCCGTGTTCCAGGTCGATCCGCCGTCATCGGACCATTCATAGGCGATGGGGGCGGGATTGCCGCTTGCGTCAAGCATGGCACCTGTGGCGTCGATGGAGGCATCCGCCGGGAAGCGCACCATGATGCTGCGCGCCGAGTCGCCATCCACCTTCCAGTTGACAGCTTCGTATCCCAGGGCGGAATCGCCGGTAGTGATGCCCAACCCTTCCTGATAGGCCGAAATATCGTATTTTTGCCCTCCGAAGATATGCTGGTCCTCAAACTTCGTGTTGGCGAGATTGATGAGCTGGTTGAACTGGGCGCGGATTTCATAGCTTATTTGCAGCCGGTTTTCCGGGGTATAGGTACCGGTGGATGCCTGTTCCGCAAGTTCCTTCAGCCGTGTAATCACCGTGCTGACCTGCATCAGGGTATCGTCGCCCAGGTTGAGCCAACCTGTCGCCGTATCGACATTATTGCTCTGCTGTTTATTCATCTCCAGGCTGGCCCGGTAGTTCATGATCCTGGCCGTACCCGCCGGATCGTCAGAGGGACGGTTAACCTTTTTCTGGCTTGATGCCTGGATGTTCGATTCCATGTAGGCGCCAAGCGTGGACTGCATGTTGTTCAACATGTTGTTGTAGATGGTACGTTGGGCTATGCGCATGGCATACTCCTTAAAGCGGCATCGACGGCAATCTATTGCTTGAGTCCCAGCACCGTCTGCATCATCTGGTCGGCCGTGGTGATCAATTTTGCCGCAGCGGTGTACGAATGCTGAAACTTGATAAGATTAGCCATTTCTTCGTCCAGGCTTACCCCGGAAACCGCAGATTGGCGCGTTTCCAGATCGTCGTTCAAGGCTTTGCTGTAAAGGGCGTTGTTCTGGCTGGCGCGCGTGTCCGCGCCCACCTTGGCGACGAACGAGTTATAATATTCATTCAGGCTCTGGTTCGTGGTCTTTTGCCACATGGTGGAGATGGAGACTTTCTGGGTCATCAGGGCGGCGATGGCTTTTGCGGTATCGTTGTCGCCCACGTTGGCCTCAAAAGCTCCGTCCACCTTGCCGGCGGCCACCCGTGTCGGATCATTGCGCAAATCCGCGTTCACGGCGATATCTCCGGCTTCTGAGCCGCTGAAGAAGGTGTTCAGGCCAAGCGCCGCCAGCAGGCCGGTGGAATCGCTGCCTGTCGTAAAACTGTAACCGGGGTTGGTGATTGTGATCTGGAGCTTACCGGAAATAATCTCGGCCTTAAAGGGAGTAAGCGGTCCTCCCAAGGGATCATTGGGATCAATGACCGTATTCCCCAAAGTATCGGTGACCGTATAATTATTCAGGGCATCCGCCACGTCTTGCAAGGTATGCCTTGTGGGATCGAAATTGGTGGAACCGTTGGCGTCTGGAGGGAAGACGAGCGGATTGCCGCCGCCGACATAATCGCCCGTGGTCGAGTCGAAAAGATGAAAGGTCAGGTTGCCCGCAGTCAGGCGGTCATAGAAATCCAACCCGCTGTAGGCGGCTCCAAGGGGAATGTTCGTAGCGGCAACGGAATTTTCGGCGGACAAAAAGCTCAGGTCTTCCAGTCCCGCCCCTTGGCTGTGCAGGCGGTTCACTTCCCAGATCATGGAATTCGTGACCGCGTCCAGCTTGTCGAGATAACTGCCGCAAATATTGTCGCGAATGTTGAAATAGGCGGCAAGGCTCCCGCCTGTGATGCGCAGCCCGTTTTCCGTGCCGTCAAAATAGGTCTGGGGCGTGATGTTGATCGGCCCGGTATAGGGATAAGCTCCGTTTTTTGGCAAACCTTCTGTGGATCCCTTGGTAGGTGCGACAAAATACACGCCGGACTTGGGCGTGATCACAAAACGGTCGCCGGCGTTGAAGCTTGTATTGCTGTTTGCCTGATCCTCAAAGCTGATCTGCAGGTTTTTGACCTGAATGGCCATCGTTTCATTGGGCGTGCGCGGGTCATTGGGGGGGATCTCGTACAGCAGATCGCTGCCGTCGTCGTTTTTCAGCCAGGTTTTTCCACCGTCGAGCGAGACGCGGAACTGCGGAGGAGGCGTGCCGCCCGCATCTCCGCCACGCACCATTTCAAGCGTGTATTCATAGGCGTCCGATCCCGAAAAGTTTACCTTGCCCGTGTACTGCGAAAGCTGGGCCGGATCTCCCTCAAGCTGGGCAAGATGCGCCTCGGCTTTCGGCCCCTGCACTGCCAGGGAAAAATAGCCGCTGACATCGTCTACCAGGGGCAGGCCGGACTGGGTGCGCACATAGTATTCGCCGTCGCGATCAGAGATGCTGACGTCGATGATCTCGGACAGCTCGCGCGTGAGCTGATCGCGCTTGTCCAGCAGATCGTTGGGGTTGCTCACGCCCTTTTCCGTATTCGCCTTGATCTGCACACTGAGATCGTAAATGGAACGGATAAGTTCATTGGCGCGATCCACATCCACGCTGATGGAGGTGTCCATATCGTCCTGAATGGCACGCACGGACTGCTCGGTAGAACGAATAAGGCCCGCCAGGGAATCCGCCTGGGAGAGCAGAGACTCGCGGGTGGCCATATCCTGGGGCCGTAGGGAAAGATCCTGCCAGGCCGAGAAAAAGGCGCTCATCTGCGAGCTGACGCCCGTCCGGTTCGCTTCGTTGAAGATGTTTTCCACGCTGCTCATGAGCGTGGAATCCTTGTCCCAGCGGCTATAGGTGGAATGCTTGTCCACATAGGATTTTTCAAGAAAGGTGTCAAAATAGCGCAGCACTTCCACCGCGTTGACACCCTGGCCCATGCGGCCCGGGCGGTAGTTCAGGCCGACCTGCTCATCCAGACGCACATACTGGCGCGTGTAGCCCGGCGTATTGACGTTGGCGATATTGTTGCCGGTTGTCTGGATGGCTGCCTGGCTGGCAAAAAGAGCGGATTTGCCTATCTCCATCAAGCTGCTGGCCATTACAACCTCCCTACCAGCAGGGCCGCTTCAGGTCTGCGGATGCTGTTCATGGAGCCGCGTTTCCCGTAAGTATCACCATTTTTTGGAGATAGTTGCGTATGCAACGTATTGAGCAGGGCGCGGCTCTGATCCAGCAGGCTGAGCGAGAGTTCGGCATTTTGTGAGGCTTGTCTGGCACAACGCTGTTCAAACTCATCCAGTGCACCAAGAAGTTCCAGCGCGGCCTCCCGTGCGTCTTCGGCAAGTGCCCCGGCGTAATCGCGGACCTTTTTCCCGTCAAGCAAGCGTATGACCTGCGTCTTTTCCGTGGCGATCTGGCGCAAAAGCTCATGGATCGAAAATTCCAGATGGACGATGGCTTCCGTATCGCGTGCGATCAGGAGGGAAAATTCTTCGAGGAGCAGGCTCAGGAGCAACTCCATAGCCTTATGCTGCCGCTGAAGGCCTGAAAGGATTTGTTCGTACATGGCGTATTCTCCTGGAGGTTCTGCACGGGACATGCGCGGGCATATCCTGCCTGCTGCTTTGAAATTTTGCAAAAATTATGCCGTTATCCTCCAGCCTTGGGCTGATACACGGCGGCCACACCCGGCACGTCTGCGCCCGGCGCAAGCTGGGCGGCCCCCTGCTGGGCGGCGAAGGTATTCAGACTTTCCACGCCGACACTGTCGCGCCCGGCGCTTGCCGATTCGGGGGATCCCCCCGATGGCGCGATCCGGATTGCGTTGGCGTTCTGGAGCCGGTTTTGTGCCTGGGCTTGCTGCGTTTCCTGCTTGGCGAAAGGCAGATTGCGGTTTACAGGCTGGTCCCCCGGCACGCGAGGACCGGACATGGCGCGAGGCAGCACGGTATGTCTGCCGGAAATGGGTTTTTGCACCGGCTGGGTCAACGTGCTTATGTACGTCGTCTTTCCCTGCTGTTCGGGCATCAGCTTGTGCCCCTCGCCCTGCATCGGCGGCAGGGGCGGACGCGCCCCCAGACTCAGGCTCCCATGCTCGGAAGCCTGCTGCCCGTTCATTGAGGACCCCGCCTGATGGGCGGCCCGCAGTTCGTTGAGCACTGCCATGATCGCCGGATCCGTTTCGTCTTCTGCCGGAGGCTGCGCCGCCGAAACGTCGGACATGGGATGCGCT
>WRKB01000198.1 GCA_009778295.1 Betaproteobacteria bacterium
AACGGCAGCCTCCAGACAGGCCACCGCATAGCTGTTGTCACTTTTAAACCCGTCAAAAAAATGCTCGGCATCAAAAAAAACCTCGCTGCAGTGCTTACGCAGAAAAGAGACGGAGTCTCGAATGATCTCCAGGTTACGCGCAAGTTCTATTCGCAGGGCTTCAAAGACATGGCGATCCCAGGTCTTGCCGAAAATGGTGCATACCGGCATGCCGGAAGCCGCAAGTGCCGCAAGATTGGAATCATTTTCCGCATGATACGAAGGATGATGCGTACTGCCAAACGCACATACGCGCGCAAACTTCAGATTGTAGTTTTTAATTTCCTTGAAGAAAGCATTATCCACCGGGTTCGAACCAGGCCAGCCGCCCTCAATATAGGGAATACCGAGCGCATCAAGTTTCAGAGCAATCTTGATTTTATCCTGAGTACTCAGGTCAACATCCATGCACTGAGCGCCGTCGCGCAATGTGGTATCATACAGGATAAGGTTTTTACGCGCCACGAACTAATCCCCCATATCCCAATCAAGGCCAAAGGCTTCATGTAGAATACGCACAGCCAGTTCGACATATTTTTCCTCAATGAGAATTCCGATTTTAATCTCAGAGGTACTGATCATCATGATATTGATGTTCTCTTTCTGCAACGCTGCAAACGCGCGGGCCGCCACTCCGGAATGGTTGCGCATGCCCACGCCGATAGCTGAAACCTTGGCGACGTTGGTGTCGTGGATTACTTCCCTGGCGTTTATTCCATCACTGACCTTTTGCATGATTTCCAGCGTCTTCGCCAAATCTTTACGCGAAACTGTAAACGTCATATCCGTTATGCCGTCGCGGCTGGTGTTCTGGACAATCATATCCACAAGCACACCCCCCTCGGAAAGCGGTCCGAAAATGGCCGCAGCAACACCAGGTTGATCAGGAACGCCGCGCATGGTCACGCGGGCTTGGTCTCTATCGTATGCAATGCCGGAAACGAGAACAGCTTCCATGCTTGAATCCTCCTGAGTCACCACAGTGCCCGGGTCATCTGTGAAAGTGGAGCGCACATGTACCGGTACCTTATATTTTTTCGCGAATTCCACCGAACGGATATGCAGGACTTTTGCCCCCATACTGGACATTTCCAGCATCTCATCATACGCAATGGTGCGCATTTTACGGGCTTGAGAACAGACACGGGGATCGGTGGTATACACACCATCGACATCAGTATAAATTTCACACTGTTCCGCATGCAGAACGGCAGCCAGCGCCACGGCGGACGTGTCGGAACCACCGCGTCCCAAGGTGGTGATTTTTCCATCGTCCGTAATCCCCTGAAAACCCGCTACCACCAATACCTCGTATTTTTCCAGTTCGGCATGCAGCCAGTCCGAGTTAATGGATTGGATACGGGCTTCACCATATTCGTTGCCGGTAACCAGGGGGATCTGGAAAGCAAGCACGGAACGTGCCTTCACTCCCGCATCCTTGAGCAACATGGCGAATAAGGTGATAGAAACCTGTTCACCGATGGAAACAAGACTGTCGCGTTCCGCCAAATCAGGCGTTTTCGACCATTCCTCGGCAAGCGCCAGCAGACGGTTAGTTTCACCCGCACGCGCAGACAGCACTACTACTACCTTATACCCGTGATTCAATGCGGCCAGTACCTTTTCGCGCACTCGCTTCTGGCACTCAAGATCAGCCACCGAAGTGCCGCCAAATTTTTGTACAAGAATTCTCATAAGATACTCACTCAAGTAGCTTGCACGGCTTGCAAGAGAGGCTTGACCCGCGCACTGTTGGAACTGCATATTCCAACATAAATAAGACGATATTCATCACATACTTGCAAACGAATGTCCAGAAAATCCTGTGGCAACTGTGAAAGAGGGAGATGCTCCGCCCACTCCACAATCACTGCCATATCCCCTGCGGCAAGAGTCTCGCTGAGTTCATCCGGAATAGCGCAACCAACGCGATATAAGTCACAGTGCAAAACTGCGGGCGTTGTGGGATAGATATTGCATAGCGTAAAACTGGGACTTGAAATTTCCGCCCTGTCTCCACCCGGCAGCGCCTCCACCACAAAACGCGCCAGCGTAGTTTTGCCGCTGCCTAGGTCTCCCCGTAGCAGAATGCAGCGCAAAGACGGTTCCTTGCACAGACAGTCCGCCAGAGCACGCCCCAAAACGAGCATCCGCTCAAGGTCGTGGATGCGGAATTCAAACATGGCGATATTGCTCCATCAGCACGGATTTTGCCCTAGGCAGCATCTGCGCTATCTCGCTTGCGGTATTCCCCCGACCAGGGAAGGATTCTTCCAACAGTTTCCCGGCACGGATATGCGCCAGCACGCCAAAAGATGCCGCCAATAATGCGGTGCAGCCTTGAGCAAGTAGGCTGCCGATGCACCCGGCCAATACATCGCCGGAACCCCCAACCGCCAAACAAGGTACATGGTGGGGAGCTATAAGCACAGGATATCCTTTCTGCCCTAGCAAGCTGCCAGAACCTTTCAATATCCACAGCGCAGAGTGCAGTCCGCACAAATCCCGCATCGCAGCAAACCTGTCCTCTTGCACGCGTTGGGCGCTGACCCCCAAAAAACTGCCGGCTTCCCCTGGATGAGGGGTAAGGATATCCCCGGTGTTCAAAACCTCAAATGGAATCAAGCCCTTGGCCAGCAACGTAAGAGCGTCAGCATCGATCACAGCAGGAGGCCTGTGCGGCAGGCTCAGCAGGGCTGAGAGCAGCTCTCCAGCTTCCTGGCTATATCCCATGCCCGGCCCTATTACCAGGACAGACGCCTTGCCCTCCAGGGGCAAGAGCTTATCCATAGCACCGCTGGCAACGGCGTCTTTCCAAGAGTTTCCCCGCCCCAAAGGAAAAGACATGATCTCCGGAACAGCGGCTTTTATTTCCGTGCATAACCCCCCGGGAGCGGCCACGCTCACCAGTCCACAACCCATACGTAAAGCCCCCAAAGCCGCCAAATGCGCCGCACCGGTCAGTCCTTCTGAACCACCCAGCACAAAAACATGCCCGTAACTCCCCTTGTACACTCCGGACGCCGTATGTGGCAAAAAACGCACACACGAAGTATCCAGCAAACGATAGGAAGGAGGATGCGCATGGACGATATCCGCAGGAATGCCTATACGCCGTGTATACAGCTGTCCAGTATAGGGCGCAGCTTCAGGCAGGACAAGGCCGGGCTTTGCAGCTTCAAAGCATACTGTGACATTGGCCCGCACTGCGACCGGTTTCGGCCGGCCGCTCAAGGAATCCAATCCGGAGGGAACATCCAGAGCAAGTATAAAGCTATGTTCACCCATCGTATTAATCATATCCACCAGGGAGTGCATCTGTTCCTTCAGCTGTCCGGCGAAACCTGTACCCAACAGTCCGTCAATAATGATATCAGGCTGCCGCCAATCCACGGGCCAGCGGTTTTTCGAGGCAAGGACCGGAAGAAAGGGCACCCCACATAGCCGGGCCAAACGCAAATGTTTGGCCGTTACTCCCTTGTAGGTACCCAAAGATCGGGTGTGCAACACCAGTGTCTGCGCTCCCTGATCTCGCAGATGGCGAGCAAGGCAGGCTGTATCGCCTCCATTCTTTCCCGCGCCCATGTATAATAACACCCGTGTTCCGCGAAGCGTTGTCACATGCTTCTCAAGTACATGCAAAGCCTCGCGCGAGGCATTTTCCATAAGCAAAATCTCAGGGAAGCCAAGTTTCACAGCGGCTTCGTCCCAGTGTGCCATTTCCCCGGGAGTGGGCAAGGGAGGGAAAGAGGAAAAAAGCTTCATTAAACATGCCTCCAGGAAGTTTCGCCGTATCTTTTTAAATGGCGCTGTTATACGAAATGATTGATTTTTTATTTCGTATAACAGAGCAAAAGGCACGCTCACTCTGGCGTTATACGGCGCAAGTATATTGCGCCTACGCCTTCGTGGCGGGCAGCCGCCCAAAATTTGGCGGCTGCCTCGGCTCTGTTGCAGGAGCAGGGAAACTTCGCAAATCAACCGTTTCCTGCAACGGAGCCTTTTAAATCATCTTCACTTTGAAATTGCCGTTTGACGGCGAATAAAGCGCCCTTACGCCAATCTCGCGCCTATACGGTCATTCCTTTGCTTGCATCGGATGACAAGAAAGAGTACTTCCTTTTTGCCTTGGCTGCTCTGCGGCGTCAACATCTGCAGTATATTGAAATACACATTCAGATTAGTTCGCTTAATCTATCGCGCCGCCTCGTAGCCAGCTTACGGGAAATCATTATAAACCCCATTACCCTTTTTGAAAGGTACGCTATGAGACTGTGCATCGTCGGAACCGGTTATGTCGGCCTAGTAAGTGCTGCCTGTTTTTCGGAAATGGGCAACGACGTCATATGCGTTGATGTGAACGCCGAAGTGGTGAATCTCCTTGAACACGGTGGGGTACATATCTATGAGCCAGGCCTGGATAATCTGGTGCGGCGCAACTTCAAAGATGGTCGTCTGCACTTTACCACAGAACTAGCCATAGGCCTGAGTAGCGCAGAACTTGTCTTTATTTGCGTGGGAACCCCTCAAAAGAAAGATGGATCCTGCGATCTTTCCCATGTCGAGACCGTTGCCCGTCAAATAGGACAGACCATGCAAAAAGAGTTGGTGGTAGTCGACAAATCCACTGTACCAGTGGGCACGGCCGACAGGATTCGCGCCATCATTGCCGAAGAGCTTGCCAAACGCGGTATCAAACTGGCTTTCGATGTGGTGTCCAACCCGGAATTTCTTAAAGAAGGGGATGCCATCAATGATTTCATGAAGCCTGATCGCATCGTTGTAGGCACACACAATGAACGCTCCGCAAGTCTACTGCGGGAAATTTACGCTCCTTTCGCCCGCAGCCGCGACAAACTCATTGTTATGGGCGTACGTAGTGCGGAAATGACGAAATACGCGGCCAACTGCATGTTGGCCGCGAAAATTTCTTTCATCAATGAGATTGCCACACTATGTGAAAAAG
>WRKB01000199.1 GCA_009778295.1 Betaproteobacteria bacterium
TGGCTACGCCCGCCTCCTCCAGCGCCATGCGCATGGCCCGCGCCAACCCCTCCCGGCCGGGAAGCGACAGGGCCTCCCCATCGGAGCCGCAACCGAAGCCCAAAATCTCCGCAAGAGCAGGAGCGCCCCGCGCGCGCGCCGCTTCATACTCCTCCAGCACCAGAGCCGCCGCGCCGCCGCTGGGAACAAGCCCGTCTCTGTCCTTGTCGAAGGGGCGCGACGCTTCTTGTGCGGGACTGCGCGTGGAAAAGGCCCCCAAGCCATCGAAAGAGCTTACCGATTGCCAGTTCAGTTCCTGCGCCGCGCCGCAGAGCATGCGATCCTGCCGTCCCAGGCGTATGCAGTCGGCGGCCTGTCCGATGGCGTAGGCGCCGCTGGCGCAAGCGGCGCTTACCGTCCAGGCGGCGCCTGTATTGCCGAAAAGAACGTTCAGGTTCATGGTGATCGTGGAATTCATCGAACGGAAGATATGTCCGCTGCCCATGCGTTCCGTTTGCCCGGCCGCAAGCAGGGCCTCATGCTGTTCCAGGACGGACAGCACAGTAGAGTCGTTGCCGAAAATCATGCCGCAGCGTTCCGAACGCAGATCTTCAGGTTCCAGTCCGGCCTGTTCAAGGGCGTCCATAGCCGCCGCGTGCGCCTGGACGGCGAAATCCGGCATGCTTTTGCGCTGTTTGCGGTTCAGGTGGCGCGCGGGATCAAAGCCCACGATATGCCCTGTGAGCGTACTGCGAAAGCCCCGTGCCAGACGCGAGGGATCGGCAATCACGCCGGAACGGGCGTAATACAGGGCATCGGCAACCTGCTCGCGCGTCACCCCCAAAACGGACACGAGTCCAACGCCGGTAACAACGACTCTGCGCATGGCGCTCACATATACAGGCCGCCGTTAACGGCTAGTACCTGCCCGGTCACATAGGAGGACATCCCGGAACACAAAAAGCGAACACAGCCGGCCACCTCCTCCGGCCTGCCGGGACGTCCCTGCGGAATGTGCTTTACCTGTTCCTCAAGCGGCAGCCCGGCCGTCATGTCTGTGGCAATAAAGCCCGGCGCGACGGCATTCACGAGTACGCCGCGCTTGGCAAGCTCACGGGCCAGGGCTTTGGTGGCCCCGATCAGGCCGGCCTTTGCGGCGGAATAGTTGACCTGCCCCGCCATGCCCGCCTGCCCCGAGGCGGAGGCGATATTGATGATGCGCCCGCGCCGCGCCCGCTGCATATACGGCACAAGCTTGCGCGTAACATGGAAAAAGCCATCCAGGTGCACATGCAGCACATCCCCCCACTGCCCGTCGGACATGAGGCCGAAGACGCCGTCACGGGCGAATCCGGCATTATTGACGAGAGCAAAGGGAATTTCCTGATCCAGTAGCGGGTCGAGGGCTTTTTCCACAGCCTGTTTGTCGCTTACGTCAAAAGGCAACAGGACGCACATGCGGCCGAGCCTTTCTATCTCATCACGCACGGATATTGCGGCATCGTGATCCGAATGGTAATTCAGCCAAATGTCAAAACCGTCATCAGCCAGCCCAAGCGCAACGGCCTTGCCTATCCCTTTACTGGCTCCCGTTATCAACGCTGTGCATGCAGTGGACATTGTCACCCTCTTGCGGATCCGGATGCTTATGCTTACCTTATGAAAACTCCATAATGTGCGGGGGGATCACTATGCGTAGTATTGCAGTATGCTTGATAGGAATTTTTTTGTCTACTGGGTGCAGTTGGCTCGGCAAGACCGCCGGAAAGACCCAGGCCAAAATTGAACGGAAGACTGATGCCGTTGAGCGCGGCTATGAAGACGGGTACAAAGAAGAAAAGGCCAAACAGCAGTAGTGTCGCGTCGCGCGACACTGCTCATAACCTCACGAAGGCGGCGCGAGCAAAGTAAAAACCGCGTTTTTTACCTTGCGGTCCTCACGCCGAACCGATAGGTGAGATGTGATATTACAGTAGGAATGAACCGACATGGATCTGAACGCGATTTCCACTCCGGCGGCGCTGGTTGACGTGCGACGCATGCAGGCCAACATCCGGCGAATGCAGGACCATATGCATGGACTCGGCGTTGCGCTCAGGCCCCATGCCAAAACGGCCAAATGTCTGCGCGTGACGCAGTTGCAAAACGACGCGGGCGCAAAAGGCATTACGGTCTCCACCTTGAAAGAGGCGGAGCAGTTTTTTGCGGGCGGGATCCACGATATCACCTATGCCGTGGGCATGGCGCCTTCCAAGCTGCCCCGGGCGCTCGGTCTCCTGCGCCGAGGCTGCACGTTGCGGATTCTCACCGACAGCGTGGCATCCGCGCGATCTATCGCGGAGTTCTGCCGAAACAGCAAGACCATTTTTGACGTGCTGATCGAAATCGACACCGATGGGCACCGCTCCGGCGTATCGCCCGAAGCCGGGGAACTGCTCGACATCGCGGCGGCGCTGGCGGCCGGGGGTGCGAACGTACACGGCGTACTCACCCACGCGGGTTCCAGCTATGATCTGTCCGGACGCGCCGCCCTGGAAGCTCTGGCCGAGCGCGAACGCTCCCTTTGCGTACGCGCCGCCGAACGCCTGCGCCAGGCGGGATACGCCTGCCCCGTAGTCAGCGTAGGCTCGACCCCCACGGCTGTCTGCGCCAAAAATCTCGCGGACGTGACGGAAGTGCGGGCCGGGGTATACGTATTCTTTGATCTGGTGATGCGCAGCATCGGAGTCTGCGCTGTGGACGACATCGCGTTGAGCGTGCTGACGACCGTTATAGGCCACCAGAAGGAAAAAGGCTGGGCTATTGCGGACGCGGGCTGGATGGCCATGAGCCGCGACCGGGGCCGCGTGCGGCACGGCGCGGACTTCGGCTACGGCCAAATCTGTTCTCCGGACGGCACGCCCATACCCGGATATATCGTAAGCGACGCGAATCAGGAGCACGGCATCATCAGTTTGCGCGGCGGCCTGGACGCGAAGATCGCCGAACGCTTCCCCGTGGGTTCGCTGCTGCGCATCCTGCCCAACCACGCCTGCGCCACTGGAGCGCAGTTTCCCGAATATCACGCGCTAACGGGGGACGAGGCGGAAGTGTGGCCGCGGTTTTACGGCTGGTAGGCAACGCACGCGATACGGCTGATTATGGAGAAGCTCTATATCTTGCCGCTGGCAATACAGATGAGGGAAGAGGCGCTTTGCTCCAAAAATTCCTTGTCGTGAGAGACCACTATCCTGGCAATATCCTGCTGTTGCAGGATGCGGAGTATTTTGTCCCGGGAGCTGTCATCAAGAAACGCGGTAGGTTCATCAAGCAGCAGAGCTTCGGGGCGCATGGAGAGTACGGAAGCGATGGAAACCATCTTTTTTTCACCGCCGGACAGGCGCTGGGTCTGCCTGTCGGCATAAGCCGCCAGGCCCATGCTCTCAAGGGTTTCCATGGCCCTGCTCCTGGCTTCATGCCGTTTCAGCCCGAGATTAAGCGGGCCGAACGCAACATCTTCCAGCACGGTAGGCGAAAAAAGCTGGTCGTCACTATTCTGCAGGACAAAACCGATACTGCACCTCAGCCTGTGGAGAGTTTGCCCGTCCACGGGAATCCCATGAAACAGGACCCTGCCGCCTTGCGGAGTCTCCAGCCCCATCATGAGGCGTAAAAGCGTCGTTTTGCCGCTGCCGTTGGGCCCGTAAAGGCCGATGTGTTCCTGCCGGCGCAAGGTAAAATACAGCCCGGTGAACAGCGCGGGCCTTCCGGCATAGCCGAAGGCGATATCTTCCAGTGCCAGGATAGGATCGTCAGACATTGCGGAATTTCAGACAGATGTCCGCGGCCAGCAGACAGACAAGGGTAGAGAAAAAAAGCACCGCAAACAACACGTCGCTCCGCGCGGCTTTCAGCTCCGTCACGGTATGAAATATGCCATTAAAGCCGCGCAGGAGCATGGCTTCATATATCCTTTGCGAGCGGTCGATACTGTTGATGACAGTCAATCCGAGCATATTGCCGAGAGTCCGGTATGTATGCAGCGAGGTGCTAGGAATGAAGCCGCGCAGTTTCGCGGCGGTCTGCAATTTCCGCCACTCTTCTCCGATGACATAAATATACCGGCAGGTAAAGAGAAAGAGAAAAACCAGCTTGACCGGGATCCGCAGCCGTTCCAGAGAATAGCCGATCAGGGGCAGACTCAAATCCGCAGTGAGGGTAAGAAAGCACAGCAAGATGCTGTTGCACTTGAGGGTGACGGACAGGGACAGGGCCACCCCCTCCCGGCTCACGCTCAAGGGGCCGAAAGCGGCCAGGCTGTCTCCCGGCACGGCGAACGGGACGGTCACCCATAGAAAAAGGATGAAGAAATTGGCCACGGCAAGGCGTTGCAGCAGGAGAGCCAGGGGAGGCCTGCCCGCAGCCGCGAGAACCAGAGCCAGAGCGAGGCAGACCCAGGCCAACGCAAGGCTTTGCACCAAAGAAAAACACAGCGCTGCGCCGGTGGCCGCAAGCAGAAGCGTTCTCGGGTCAAAATGGCAAAATGCCGAGGGTGTCGGGCTGCAATGTTGCATGCTTCTCTCTAGAGCATTTTCACTTTGAGCAGATACACATTTTCAATGGCAATCTGCTCTAGGGATCGTGACGCTTGAGATTGTATTTCATGTATGCGGCGGCCCCCAGCAAGCCGATAATCCAGCCAAGTCCCCCGACGACATCTTTCAGAGCCGGGCCGCCGTCCTCCTGCCGGGCAAGCGTTTGCTTTATGGGGGCGAGTTTCGCGTCCATCACCCGGCCGATAAGGGCTTCCAGTTCTGCGGCATCCTTTGACTCACCGAGGAAGGGAACGGGCATTGCCCGGCTGCCCGTGGCAGGCTGGAGGGGCTGTTCCGCCTGAGCGGCAGGTCCGCCCTTCACGGGCGTTGCGGAGTGCCCGGAGGGCGAGAGCGCCGCCAATGCTTCCGGGGACATCTGCCAAGTGCTTTGATGCCCCTCTCCTGCATTGAGCAGGATATTCAAGCCGTGCCCTGTCCTGAGAAAATCAATCCCGGGCAGGAAACGGAACATGCCCTGTTCGTCGGTCAC
>WRKB01000200.1 GCA_009778295.1 Betaproteobacteria bacterium
AGATGCAAGAGCCATGTCCAGGGGGCGGGCCAGTATGCCCAGGCAATGTCGTATAATATTGTCAACGTCGTCAATTTCCACCTGGAGCAGGGTGGTGGCCACCCGGTTCAGTGAATCCAGCAGATTGTCCCGCTGTTCAATTTCCCGCATCATGCGCTTATGTCCACGCAGGTCCCTTATATACCCGATAACGCTATAGCTGCCATGATCTTTGACACGGACAAGCGTGACCTCTGACGGCACCGGCGTACCGTCCAGCATACGGTGCATCCACTCAAAGACGCATTTGCCGTCTTTCAAGGTCTTTCTGACGTATACACTGGCCTTGTTTGTGGAAAGCTGTCCGTCGGGCTGATACTTCGGGGAGAAGTCAAAAAAGCGCTCCAAATACCACACCTGCTCCCCAAGCCCGAAGAGTTTGACGGTTTCATCGTTACATTGAAACTCTTTGCAATCCCCATCCCACAGGGTACAGCCAAGAGGCATGGCGTTCAGTATAAGCCTGCTGAGCTCGTGCGCCTCCTGAATGGCGATCGTCTGCTCACTGTGATTCACGGCACTGATCATCATCAGGCTTGCAGAACGCAGAATGTTGATTTCTTCCTCTGTAAAGGCACGTTCCTGATGGCAATCGTCAAAGCTGACAAAACCCTCAAAATGTCCCCGCAGATACACCGGAACGATCAAAAGGGAGTGTATGCCATAGGGCATTAATATTTCCCGTTCAGCTTGCGACAGACTCTGGAGCGGTCCTCCCACGCATTCATCCCGTAAAAATTTTTCTTGCCATCCCGAAATGTTACTGTAAGGGAATTTATCATGGGGATGGATAGCTTTTATCTGTCGGCCAAAACTGCTCACCCAACCATATTGATAAACATAATAATAGAGGCCATCGACCCGCTCATTCCGCCAAATATTAACCCGATCGACATCCATGCACTTGCCGATGATCTCCATGCCCGCCAGAAGCACCTCCCGAAACATTTTCTCGTCTGTCGCGGAAAGCAACACTGCCGCCGCCTTATTTAGCGCATACAGCATCTGTCTCGGCGACTGCCGTTCAGACTTAGCCTGAAGCGAGAGATTATCCATACATATCCCCCGAAGGCGCAATACTGTGGGGTTCGTGGCCGTGGCGCGGCGTTGCTCCCGGTATATCCCTGCCAAAAATATTCCCGTTCGCCGTTCCGCCGCTACCCCCAGTGCGCTGCTGGTGCATCCCAATGAACTAAGCTTGTGCAAAATCGCCTGAGATACCTGCCAGAATCTATTTTTTAATCTATACACTGTTAAAAGTAAAACGATTTAACTAAAAACTGGTAAGCCCCAGACTTTGCCTGGGGCTTACCAGTTTTTAGTTAAAATAACCCGCTCGACCAAAGAAAATGTGTCCTTGTCGCCCGCCGGCATGGCGCCCCTATTTCGCCAGCAGCACCCAGGCCTCGCCCTGTGCGTCGAGATGTCCGGCTATATGGGCGGCACGGGGGCCGTCTCCGCAAAAAATATCGATACGCCGGCCTTTGATCGCTCCCCCCGTATCCTGCGCAAGTCCGATACCGCGAAGAGGCCGGTTACCGCCCGGCCCTTCCGGCAAATTCACGCCATAGGCGACCAACGCGCCCAGAGGAATGAAAGGACGGCTGACCGCGAGGCTGACCCAGGGATGCACGGAAAAGCCCATCGCTCCCTTGGGCCTGCTTCCCCATCGGAAAAACACATAACTCGGATTATACATGAACATCTCTTCCTGCCGCGAAGGATTGGCCCGCAGCCATGCCTTGATGGCGGGCATATTGACGTTGCCTTCCTCAAGAAGCCCCTGTTCACGCATTATACGGCCGATGCTCACATATTTGTGCCCATTCTGCGCAGCATAGTTCACATACGCCTCGACGCCGTCGTCAAAGCGCAAGCGCCCAGAACCCTGCACCTGAAGAAAAAAGGCTTCTATCGGATCCATCCAGCCCATTTCCAGGCCCTTTCCGCGCAGCACGCCCCGCTTGTCGATCGCTGCGCGATCGTGATAACTTTTGCCGCGCTTTTTGACTTTCGCCATGTCCGGCGGCGTACTGTAAATGGGCTGGGTAAAGCCGGGTCTGCGCGCGCGGCTCGCCGGGATGACAGGCTCATAATAGCCGGTGTACATAATGCCTTCGTCCATGCGCACCCAGTTGAATTGCCGCGCGAGCAAGCCGGGGTCGGCGTCCAGTTGCGGCAGAATCGCGCGCAGACGTTCCAGGCTGTTCGCCAACTGCCCCCAGGTGACGTAAAGACCGGGACGGCTTATGGCAATAGCAGACGCGGACTTGCTGCCGACATAGGCGATACTGTTCATTAACGGTTCTTCCAGTTCGCGCCAGGAATGCATATCTTGGGCGCCAGGCGTGAGCCTGCCGGCAAAGGTCTGCGGCGTTTCAGCAGGAAAGGGAGGCTGCCCGGAAGTGGGCGGCGGCTGCCCATACGCATCGGCAGGCGCGGAACGCATGCCACCCGATGTTGCGGCACAGGCCGCCAGAAGCAGCATACACGTCAACAACACGAACTTGAGAGGCATCAGGTGCATAACGTACTTTGCTTCGATTTCTGGTTTACCCACCGGGTTTCCTATGGGGAAACCGACAGCATGGGTGTCTTGTACTATGCGGAATACCTGCATATTTTTGAACGGGCAAGAAATCAATTCATCCGCGACAAGGGACTGAGCTACGCGAATATCGAAGAACGCGGCATTTTTTTGCCGGTGCGTGAAGCCCAGTGCCGCTACCGTAAACCCTTCCGTTATGATGACCTGATCCGGGTTAATGCGGGCATCACGCAATGGGGCAAAGCTTCGCTGACCTTCAGCTATGTCTTGTGGAACGAGGCCAAGGACACGCTCATGGCGGAAGGCATGACCCAGCACGCCTGTGTAAACAGAAGCGTCAGGCCCGTAGCCGTGCCTGACTGGCTGAAGAATCCGTGCATCTCATGCTGATGAGACGCTCCGTCCAGCGCTGAGGCAAACGCGCATTTCGCCTCAGCGCTGAACGGAGCGTCTCAAAAGTTCCTTGCGCCACTTGCCGGGAGCAGAGTAACATTGAAAAATTTTTACCTGCTCCGCAAGGAGTTGCTTGTATTCCCTTACCGCGAGTTTGCCGCCAAGCGACTGTACTTCGCCGTCAGCGACAAACCCAAAGAGACAACACTCTAGAAGGTGAAGCGCGCGCCCGCGTAAAATTCATTGATGTACGGGGACGAACCGACCTTCATATTCCACTCGCTGAGTTCACGATAGCCCGCACCTATGAAGCGGTAGCCCAGATCGGCGGCAATATTTTCAGTAAAGGCGTATGACAGGCCGAGTCCCACGTTCCAGGCGAAGGACGTGCTGCGGTCATCAACATACACGTTGCTGCTGTAGCCTGGCCCCATCGCGCGCGCGGTCACGCCGGTATAATTGAAGGCCATGCCCAAGCCGGCGCCGACATAGGGGGTCAAGGGGGTCCCCGTGTTGATGTCAAAATAACCGTTGAGGAAGAGCGTGGAAATATTCATGGTGTGCTTGGTCGACAACCACGCTCCGTCTTTGCTGTCGCTGGAATTGGTACGCAGGGCGTATTCCAGTTCCGCCCGGATGGGCAGGTCGAATTTTGGGGCGAAGTTATACCCCGCAGCCAGAGCGCCGCCAACCACGGCCTGGCTGTACTGTCCGAAGGAGCCGCTTGGGACGCCTGTCCTTGAAAAATCACCGCTGTTCTGAATGCCAAGGAGGAATCTCGGAGCAATATACACTCCGTTGACTTCCGCCGCCGCCAGCGCGGGCAGGGCGAAAAAAGCCGCAAACATACAACATAGAATCGTGCGTTTCATATTCTCTACCTTCCATAAAAATAACATTGCAAGGCGCTCGCCGCTGCCTGTCAGCCGCTCGAACCTGCTCGCGCCCCTTTTGTTGAGAGCTGGCAAATTCTCTCAAAAATGTCAAGATATATTTTAGGAAGTGTGCTTTTTGGTCTTGTCAAATGCCGGAAATGATGCGCTTCAAATGGTCCACGATGTCGGAAAGTTCCGCGTATTCCAGATGTTCCGTTCCCGGACCTCTGATCCGCCAGCACCCCTGGGGATGCCCGATCGTATGTTTACGCGCTACGCGCCCACGGGACAGCCCGAAATCAATTTGAATCTCGCCTGTGGGAGTTTGCAGGCGGACAGTCCGGCCCTCCTCCAATACGGTGAAGCCTGAAGGCCAGCCCGCAAATTCCAGCAATTCACGAATGGCGGCGGCAATAGGCAGCATTTGTTCCGCCACTCCGACGGAAAGAGTGTGTTCCCGCGTCTGAGCGCCGGTTTTTTGCAGCCGCGCCTCGAAAACTTTTTTACTCTCCTCATAATTCCGTCCACGTCCCTTTCTGACGATACGCAACACCACAAAAAGCGCGACAAGCATAAAAGCGCCTGCCAGAAACATGTTCATTCCGCACCGGCCTTGTTCATGTTGCGGACTCGGACGTCGAAACATGCAATGCTTCATGCTCCGACGGCAATGCGCCTCGGCGCGCCAGTCCCGCTTCCAATTTTACTCTGAAGAGTATATAGGGGAAAATCCGCTATAACCGCAAGGCGGAAGGAAAGACAATACTGACACAAAAGGGGAAACGCCATGTCCAATCCGCTGGAAACGCAGCGCACATACGCCATTGTGGGTACGGGCGGCTGTGGAAAAACCTCCCTGGCTGAAATGCTCCTCTTTCAGACAGGGGTGATCAACCGGCTGGGCGCCATTGAAGACGGCACCACCAGCCTTGACTATGAACCGGAAGAAATCCGCCGCCGCGGCACCATTCAGCCAGGCTTCGCCACCTATCTTTGGAATAAAAATCGCCATTTCATGGTGGATATCGCCGGTGACGGCAACTTTATCGGCGACATGGCCTGCCTGCTCCAGGGCGTAGACGCTGCCGTCTTTACCATAGACGCCGTGGACGGCGTACGCCCTCTCACCAAAAAACTCTGGAGCATGGTACGCGATGCCGGCTTGCCCGCGCTGATTTTCATCAACAAGCTCGACCG
>WRKB01000201.1 GCA_009778295.1 Betaproteobacteria bacterium
AATGATTTTGGTGATTTCTTCCGCTTTAATCTGCATGTGCTACTCACCCCTCTTGATTGTATCCCGCAGGATAGTCAGCTGCGCGCGCAAGCTCGCATCCAGCACCCGATCGCCTACCTTGAGCATCAGACCGCCCAAAATGGACTCGTCCACATTGAACTCCAGTTCCAATTTCTTGTTCTCGGCCTTTTTTTCCAGGCCGTTTTTGAGCTGTTTCTGCTTTTCCGTATCCAGTTTCACGGCCGTGATGACCGTGCCGCGGAGGATGCCCTTCTCGGCGTCCAGCAGCTCACCGTAGCAGCCTGCAATGGAGGGCAGGGCGGCAAGACGCCCCTTGTCCGCAAGGAGATGACAGAAGTTTTTTACGGTGGCGTCTGCGGCTGTTTTGGTCAGAAGCTGATCCACCAGCGCGCGTTTTTCCGCGACGGTAATCACAGGACTTTTAAACATGCGCTCCAAGGCGGGGGAAATGGCCACCATGCGGGCAAGTCCGGAAAGAGCGGCGCCATACTGTTCAAGCTGGGGTGCCCCTGATTTTTTCCCCAAAGAAAAAAGTGCCTTAGCGTATTTTTTTGCAAGCGTGCCGCCGGTCAATTGAGCACCACCTTTGTCAGGGAGTTGTTGATGAGCTTGTCGTGTTGCGCATCGTCAAGCTTTGATTGCAGCAACGCTTCGGCAGCAGCCACAATCTCATCAGCCAAGGCTGCGCGCAGTTGCTCTATCGCCGCTTTGCCTTCATTTTCAGCTGTGCGCAGAGCCTGTTCGCGAACCTGTTCAGCCTGTTTGTGCGCTTCAGCCAAGATGACGGACTTGAGCTGTTCAGCCTGGGCTTTGCTTTCTTCCAGAATGGCCTTACGTTCGGCGTCCAGGTTGGCGATGCTCTCCTGGATTTCCGCAAGGCGACGTTCGGCGGCCGTCTTTCTGGTTTCCATGTCTTCCAGTTCCGTGCGGATGCCGTCGCGGCGACCGGTAAAGAAGGCTCTGGCCTTATCACCGACAAGTTTGTACAGTACGCCGATAAAAATGGCGATGTTGAGCAATCGCCAGAAAAGGTTCATCCCGGGTGTCTGCCCTCCCTCGTCGGCATGCCCATCAGATGCAAAGGCTGCTGCTGCTGCGAGAAGCGTCAGGGCAAGGGCTATCCCAATGGTTTTGTATCTGCTCAATGTCCACCCCCCTTAAGTTCTAACGCCATGAAACAGCGTTACGAGATAGCACAACACAGGTCTCTTTTTTTGAAGCGAGTGTTTCACGGAGTCTTTCATGTCAGCCGAGCACCTTGCTTACAGCTTTGTCGGCCAAGGGTTTGACCTGCCCTGCCAAGACAGCTTGGGTGCTCTGCATTTCTTTCAGAAGGGTTTCTTTTGCCTGGACAAAATATTCTTGAGCGCGCTTGTTCGCTTCCGCCACAAGAGACTGCTGTTCACGCAGGGCGTCCGCTCGCGCGTCAGCGCGCGTCAGCGCGGCTTCTTGACGGGCTCGGTTCAGACTGTTCTGATATTCGGCAAGCTGTTCGTCTGCGGAACTGGTGAAGGCTTCGGCAGAACTCAGCATATCGCCTAATTTTGTCTTGCGTTGCCTGATAATATTTCTGACAGGACGGATGAGCAGGCAATTCAGGACAATGATGGCGATAAAGAAGTTCACCACCTGGATGATGGCGGTGATGTTGATATCAAGCATTCCGTCCTCCCGTGCTGTGAATTTTTGAGCAAAGTTCCTTTGCAGTCATAGCCTAGAGCAAGGGGCATGTCAAAGGGTATGTGGCAAAGAGGCAGGCACTTTTTGTTATTCAACGCCCTGGGGTCTTTCCTGCATGATGACCTGACCGTCCAACAGAGCGCCTTCCTCCATCACCAGTGCGGGGGTGTAGATGGCGCCCTGCAATACGCCTGTTTTATGGACGGTGACACGTCGTTTGGCCCGCACTTCACCGGTGAAGCGTCCGGAGAGCAGCAGATCCCCAACGTTGAGCACGCCTTCAATCTCCGCATCCTTTCCCACAATCAGGGCTCCCTCCGAAAGCACTTCTCCGGAGAAGGAGCCGTCAATACGCACCGCGCCCTGGAAGGAAAGCCGTCCTTGGTATACTGTGCCGGCACCAAGAAAGGCGTTGATTTCTTCTTTGCTCATGCGGCATGTCTCCCAAAAAAATTCGAGTAATAAAGTAAAAACATTCGCTTAGGTGAGGTAAGGATGTCAGCTTTTAAACATGAAGCGTCGCATGGAAACGTTCAGCACAATGCCCACCAGGGCGAAGTTGATCAAGGTGGCGCTGCCGCCGTAGCTTATGAATGGCAGAGGTATTCCCACTACGGGCATCAGGCCTATAATCATACCCATATTTATCAGAATCTGCCAGAAGAAATAAAAAAAGACACCTACGGCCAGCATGCTGCCAAAACGGTCTTTGGCCTCAACTACGGTATTGAAAATGGTCAGTAAAAACAAGCAGAATAAAATCAGCAGCGCGATGCAGCCCACAAAGCCCCATTCTTCGCCGTAGACGGCCATAGCGAAATCTGAGTGTTTTTCCGGCAGAAAGCGCAACTGACTCTGGGTGCCTTCCAGAAAACCCTTGCCCCAGATCTGCCCCGAGCCGATGGCTATTTGGGACTGGATGATATGGTAACCGGCGCCTCGGGGGTCGTTTGACGGATCAAGGAAGGTCAAAATGCGCTGGCGCTGGTAATCCTTCATGCTGAACCAGAGCAGGGGCAGCATGCAGGGAACAGCTACCAGGCAGCTTTTGAGGACTCCGGATTTAAGACCATGGAAGAGGATCATCCCCCCGAGCAGCAGAAGCAGGTTCAGCGTCGTTCCCAGATCCGGCTGCGCTATGATGAAGACCGCCGGAATAATGCCGACCAGAAGAATGCGGAGGAATTCTCCCCAACCCAGAGGGCGTCCGTCGCGGGAAAGCAGGCGCGCGCCTAGAATGAGTACCGTGAGCTTGGCGAGTTCGGCAGGCTGGAAGTTGAGGACCCCTAATGGCAACCAACGCTTGGCCCCATTGACGGTAAGGCCGATGACGGGCACCGCTGCGAGCAGGATGAACGTTATTAAAAACAAGGGCCAGGCAAGATTGCGCAACTGGCGGTAGTCAAAAGTGATGGAGAGCAGCATGGCCGCAAGGCCGATCAGACCCCAGATCATCTGGCGCTGATAGAAGGAAGAAACCGTGATCCCGTCTTCCAGACGCATGCCGCTGGCAGAATAGAGATTGCCCGCTCCGGCGAAGAAGAGCAGCAGTACGCAGCCAAGCAGCGCCCAGTTCATGTGGGTGAAAAGACGGCGGTCGATCAGGCTCATTGTTTCCCAGCGGATACCGTCGCCGACGGGCCGAACAGATATTCATAGACTTTTCTGGCGACAGGGCCGGCCACGGCTCCTCCTCCTCCGCCATGTTCCACCATTGCCACCACAACATAGCGTTTGCCCGCTTTTTCGCCATAGCTGGCGATCCAGGCATGATCACGCTGTTCATAGGCCATTTCGTGCGTTTTCAACCGTCTGTCGCCACTGGCGAACTTCAGTTTCACCACCTGGGCCGTGCCTGTTTTTCCGCCCATAACGGCATCTGCCCGTTGGAGTACTTTGGCTGTACCGCCCTCTACGGTGCGGCGCATACTTTCCAAAATAAATTTCCGCGCTTCGGGGCTCCCCGGTACCTCGGCCCGTATGTGCGTGGGCTCATCCTCCAGGAGCAGGGGCTTGAGCAGCTTGCCGCCGTTCATAAGCGAGGAGACAAAAGTCGCGAGTTGTACCGGAGTGATCAGGGTTGAGCCTTGGCCGATGGATACATTCAAGGTTTCTCCGCGTACCCAGGGCTGTCTGAAACGGCGTTTTTTCCAAGCTCTGGAAGGTACAAGCCCCCTGTTTTCGTAGGGCAGGTCTATACCCGTGAGTTCCCCAAAACCGGCGGCATGGGCAAAGGCCTCAATCCTGTCTATGCCCATGCGTTCGCCCCAGTGATAAAAATATACGTCGCAGGACTGCACAAGAGCTGACATCATGTTGACGCTGCCGTGACCGTCTTTTTTCCAGCAGCGAAAAATCTGATCTCCGAGTTGTACTTGGCCGGTACAATTCACTGATTCACCGGGGTGTACCCCCTCTTTAAGCAACAGTTCGGCCATGACCAGCTTCCACACCGAACCAGGCGGATAGACGCTCTGGATGACCCTGTTCTGCAGGGGATGGCGGGGATCGTCGCGTATTGAAGCCCACTCCTTGTGCGAGAGCCCCGCGGCAAAGGCATTGTTGTCGTAAGAAGGGGAGGTAACAAGCGCGACCAGACGTCCTGTATCCGGTTCCATGACGACGATGCCGCCGGACTGTCCCTCCAGAGCGTCCCAGGCTGCTTTTTGTACTCCGAGATCCAGGGAGAGACGCGCAGTCTCCCCGCTTTTCGGCATTTCCATCAGTTCGCGCCCCAGCGAGCGCCCGAGGACATCGACTTCCAGGCGGTACAGGCCTTTTTGTCCGCGTAGATATTTTTCGAGCACGTATTCCAGGCCTTGCTTGCCCACCGTATCGCCCAGATACAGGTTTTTGTCGTTTTCCATCTCTTTTTCGCCGGCTTCGGCCACATATCCGAGGATATGCGCGAAGAGGGCAGTTTCCGGGTAATTGCGCTTGGATGTTGTTACGATTTCCAGCCCCGGCCAGTACACCAACTGCGATTCGATGCGGGCCACAAGCTCAAAGGGAATGTCTGTAAGCAGCAGAAGTTTTTCAAAAGGTTTCACGTTGTTACGGAGGCCTTGTTGGTACTTCGCGTACAGGCCTTCCGGGGAATTTCCCGTCCAGGCGCTGACCTGGGCCAGGGTGGAGAGGATGTCCGGGCAATCTTCCCGCGTCAGAGCCAAACCGTAGGCCAGACGATTGTCGGCCAGAATATATCCGTTCCTGTCGCGGATGAGTCCTCTGGGTGCCAGAATGCGTTCTTCGCGTATCCTGTTGTCAAAGGCCTGCCTAGCGAACTGCTCACCCTTGAGAATTTGCAGATACCAAAAACGTACAGCAAATACGAAAAAGAGCGTAATAATGAGTCCTTGCAGCAGTA
>WRKB01000202.1 GCA_009778295.1 Betaproteobacteria bacterium
TTACGGCCCATGGGGTCCTGGGTAATCTCGCCGCCCAGCGCCAGAAAATACCCGTCCACATCCGGTCCGCTGATGCCTTCGTCTTCAAGTCGGTAGACCAGAGGCAGCCATACCCGGGCAATGCCGGGGTCATGCGCGCGCGCCGGGGGGGACACGCCCGCGCCGGGGGGAATACCTTGAGTGCATGCGCTTTGTATGCCAAGACACAGAGGAAGCGCAAGGACACACGCAACGAAGCGCCATTTCATTCGAGTAACGAGGCTATGGGCCATTTCCCTCTCTCGAACTCTCATGCTATTGGAGGGATTTAAAAAACGGATTGTCCTGAGTCATCACCACACGGGAATTCTGCTTCAGTGACTTGCGTAACGCTTCCAAACCCCGTTGAAATTCAAAAAAATCAGGCGCTTTCCCGAATATTTCCGCATAAATACGAGCCGCTTCCGCATCCCCTTCGCCTCGGAGCAATTCAGACTTGCGTCCTGCTTCCGCCAGTTCCACAGCGCGCTGGCGGTCCGCATCAGAACGAATGCGGGTGGATTCTTCCCCCCCCTCAGAACGGTACTGCTTCGCCTGTCGCTCGCGTTCAGCACGCATGCGTCCAAAAATAGCACGGGCATTTTCAGGTGGCAGGTCGGTGCGCTTAATGCGCACATCCATCACTTTGACGCCAAAGCCTTTCATGAGATCGGCAACTTTATGGGTGACCGTCTGCATGATGGCGGCTCGCTGGCTGGAAACAACCTCCGCCAAGGTATAACTGCCCACCAAAATGCGTAACTGTGAATACACCACGTCTTTCAGGCGCGCCTGAGCGCCGGGCACCGTACGCATCGTGCGATAAAACTGTAACGGATCCTCTATGGACCAGCGCGCGTAATTACTCAGCACTATGGCCTTTTTATCCACAGTCAGGGCTTCTGCCGGAGGCGCATCGTAATCCAGGATACGGGCGTCGAAATATTCCACCTTCTGGATAAAAGGCAGCTTGAAGTGCAGACCGGGCATATAAATTCTGTTCAGCGGCTCCCCAAGTTGCAGAACAAGAGCCTTCTCGGTCTGGTGAACCACGAACATGCTCTGGCTGGCAACCGCCAGCAGAATGACCAGAGCCAGACCCAATGCGAGAGGTGAACGCTGCATGTCAGTTCTCTTTCCCCGGCTGCTGTGCCGGCCGCGCCGGACGCTTCCCGAGGACATCAAGGGGCAGAAGCGGCAAGGTTCGATCCGCAGTGCCCTGAGGTAAAATGATTTTCTCCATGTCCGGCGAAGAAAGGATTTCTTCCATCGCTTCGTAATACAAGCGCTTCTTCGTCACATCTTTGGCCTTCTGATATTCGGCAAGCACCGCTGCAAAACGTCCGGCCTCCCCTTCGGCGATCCGGATGCGCGTTGCCCGGTACGCCTGGGCCTGGTTGACCATTTCAGCGGCCTGCCCGCGCGCTTTCGGGAGGATTTCGTTTCTGTAGGCTTCAGCTTCGTTGATGATGCGGCTTTTGTCCTCGCGGGCACTGGCCACATCCTTGAAGGCTTCGATGACATCCTGCGGAGGATGCACGTCCTGAAGCTGCACGGCGATAACCTGAACGCCCACTTCATAGCGGTCAAGAATAGTTTGCAAAAGCCGTGTGGCGTCATCCTGAATTTTGAGCTTGCCGTCAGTCAGTGCGGAATCGATCTCGCTGGTGCCGATGACCTCGCGCATCGCGGCTTCCGCCGCGCTATGCACCACGGCCGCCTGATTGGCGACGCGGAAAAGATATTCCACCGCATCACGGATTTTGTATTGAACACTGAACTGCACGTTGACGATATTTTCATCACCCGTGAGCGTGGACGCTTCTTCGGGAACCGCGCGCACTTGCGTCTGTCCGCCGCTTCTCGCCGACGAGCGGAACCCGACTTCAACGCGCTGCACCTGCGTTACCTTCGGGGTATCAACGCTCTCGATCGGAAAAGGCAGGTGATAATGAGGTCCCGGGGGGACGGAGCGGTTATATTCGCCAAAAAGCAGGACAACGCCTTCTTCATCCGGCTCCACGATATAAATGCCGGAAAGCACCCACAGGACGAAGATCCCACCGGCCAGCCACCAAAAAGTTTTACCGCCGGGCGCGGCAAATTCACGCACTCTCCGCAGGGGATCCGGGGGAAGTCCCCCCAAATCCCGCCTCCGGGGAGGTTCGTTGTGACCGCCGCCCGGGCCGGATGCTTTGCCTTCGCCACTGTCTGGCCGAGGCTGCCGTTGCCGTTTTTCTTGCAATTTATCCCAATCCCAGTTCATAATGGAGTAAGGAATATGGTCTTGACAAGCAAAGGTCAAGGATAGAAACGAAAAAAAATTGCCGACAGGAACGAGGAAGCCGTATGCCCCCTGCCAAACATGTCTTCCGAACTTACGATATCAGGGGTATCGTCGATCAGGATTTCGACGCTGCCTGGGTCGAACGGCTCGGACGGGCCTGTGCCACCTATTTCCTCGCCAGAGGACAAACTTGCGCCGTACTGGGACATGACTGCCGCCCCTCCTCGCCCGTATTCCTGACTGCGTTACGGCAAGGGTTGAGCGATGCCGGCGTGGACTGCGTGTGCATCGGTATGGTGCCCACTCCAACGCTCTATTTTGCCGTCAAAGAACTGAACAAGGCCGCCGGGGTGATGATTACCGCAAGCCATAATCCGCCCCAGTACAACGGCTTCAAAATCTGGTCCGGCGCAAGCACGCTCTATGGCGAAGAAATCTTGGAACTGCGCCGCATCTTTGCCGATGAAAACTTTCCCCAAGGCAGAGGTTTCGTAAGCCAGGCGGATATTATGCCCGCGTATGTGGAAGCCATCAGTTCCCGGCTCCAGCTTAAACGCCCCATGAAGGCCGTGGTGGATGGAGGCAACGGCGTCGGAGGTCCGGGCTGCGTGGCGGCGCTGACCAGAATGGGGGCCGAGGTCATCCCCCTCTATTGCGAACCTGACGGCCGTTTCCCCCACCATCATCCCGATCCCACTGTCGAGGCGAATATGCAGGATCTCATCGCCGCCGTACGCGCAGAAGGCGCGGAAGTCGGCTTCGGCCTTGACGGCGACGGGGATCGCCTGGGAGTTGTGGACGCGCACGGCCGTCTGCTCGCGGGCGACGAAATCCTCGCTATCTATGCGCACGAACTGTTGGAGCGCAAGCCGGGAAGCCGCATCATAGGAGATGTCAAATGTTCCGAACGCCTTTTTGCCGATCTGAAAGCACGCGGCGGCAACCCGGAAATGTGGATTACCGGGCATTCCTTGATCAAGGCCCGGATGCGGGAAACAGACGCCCAGCTTGCGGGTGAATTGTCGGGGCACATGTTTTTTTCCGATGGCTGGTACGGATTTGACGATGCCATTTACGGCGCCGCGCGCCTGCTTGCTGTTCTCAGTGCCCGGGATGTCCCGCTCACGGAACTGCCGGGCTGGCCCCCCGCCTGCACAACCCGCGAAATCCAGCTTCCCTGCCCGGAAGAGCGTAAGGCGGCTGTTATCAGACGCGTGCAGGAACATTACGCGCAAACATATCCCGTAAACCGGCTGGACGGCGCCAGAGTGAGTTTCAAACATGGCTGGGGCCTTGCGCGCGCTTCAAACACGCAGCCTGTTCTGGTGCTGCGTTTTGAAGCCGATAGCCCGGAAGCACTGAAGGCCATCCGCTCGGAAATGGAAGAAAAACTGCAAGGCTGGCTGGAGGAAGCGTGAGTGCCGTCCCCGTCTTGTTCTGCGTTGACGACAACCCTCGCTACCTGCCGCTGCTACGCGTGGCTGTCCGTTCCCTGCGCGAGGTGCAAGGGGTGGACGCGCCCTGTCTGTGCGTATACGCCGGCAATGACCGGTCCCTGCTGGACAGCCTGGAACGCGAACACATCCCGTGCGCGCGCTATACCCCCGTGCTGGACAAGGCAGCCATTCCCCAGCGTTTCCACCGCGCCATCGGCGCATTCCTGAAGCTCGAACTCGCTCTGCTCCCCGAACTGGTGGGTATTCCCTACTGTCTGTACTGCGATGTGGACGTCATGTTTCTGCGTCCGCTGGACGATCTGCTCATCCGCAGACCGCGCTACATGGCCATGTCCAAGGAACAGACCGCACCCTTCTTCCACGAACACGAAAGTTTAAGCTACACATGGCGGGGCAAGGATTACACGGTACCCATGCCCTTTCCCATCTGGACCTTCAGCAGCGGCGTCGTGCTGTTCCATTTGCAGCGGCTGCGCAATTACGACCACATTCACAATTTTCTCGCTTTCTGCGCTCAGAATCTGGAACGTATCGGGAATCTGGATCAGTCCCTGCTCAACTATTTTTTCGGCAAGCGAATAGAAAAGCTGGAAAGCCGCTGGAATTGTCCCCCTTACCGCTGTGAAGCCGCAAGCGAAGGACACATCATACACTTCCACGGCCCCAAGCCATGGGAAATCCGGCGTCCTCTGTGGAATGACTTGCGCATCAACGATTTTTGGAAATTACGCGAAAAATGGAAAAGTTTCCTGGAGGCGGACGAGCACAATATGGTGGAAGCATGGGAAAAAGCCGACGCGTGAAAAACGCCCGGCCAATGCTATTCCGCAGGCAGGCTCATTGACACGCCCCCCCCCGAAGGAGTAGCGTATTGTGGGAAAAAGTCGCATGCCGCTTAGGCAACGTGCGTTCGTAATCGGCAAGGATGCGTTATTATCTACTTCTTTTTTGAGGGAGTGCCTATGCGAGAGATTCAAGTGACAGCCATCAGCGAAGCTGTCGCGGAACTGGCCGTCAAAGCATGTTGCCAGCTGCCGCGGGACGTGTACGAAGCGCTCAAGAAATCTCAAGAAACCGAACCATCGCCCGTAGGCAGGAATATTCTGGAACAGCTCGTCACCAATGCGGACATTGCGGCAAAGGAAACTATGCCCATCTGCCAGGATACGGGGATGTCCGTAGTTTTCGTGGAGCTCGGGCAGGACGTGCGCATCACGGGCGGCTCCTTTGAGGATGCCGTCAACGAAGGTATCCGCCGCGGCTATGTGGACGGCTATCTGCGTAAATCCGTTGTGGCCGAGCCGCTCTTCGAGCGAAAAAACACCAGGGACAACACCCCCGCCGTCATCCATACGCGCATTGTGACCGGCGACGGG
>WRKB01000203.1 GCA_009778295.1 Betaproteobacteria bacterium
CGCCGCACCTTGTCGTGTTCTGCAAAAACCTCCTTCGCGGCGAACATGCCGTTCAGGGCGGCAGGAAATCCGGCGTAAATAGACATCTGCATGATCACCTCCACGATTTCTTCACGTGTGCAGCCGACATTCAGCGCTGCGGCAAGGTGAACTTTCAGTTGAGGAGCCGCGTTGCCGAGAGCCGTCAGCGCCGCTACCACGGCAATTTCCCGACTTTTTAGATCAAGTCCGGGCCGTGCGTAGATATCACCAAAGGGAAATTCAACAAGATAGCGGGCAAAGTCGGGCGCTATGTCCCGCAGGCTGTCCACCACCGCCTCGCCACCCTTGCCATCTATCTGCCGCAGCATGGCGAGGCCGGTCGTATATCGTTCAGAATGCATGGGGCGCTCCTTATGTTGGGTTATGGGTGAGACAACGCCAGTTCCGGCTGGTACTCCGCTCTCAGCCGCGGTTACTCCGCTGAGAACCAACAGAAAAACGGCGGATGTCAGGAATATGTTGATACGCATACCGTCTCCTTTTTCCAAAGCAATAGTGCTGCCGCCCAGCTTTTCATAATGCTGTTTTCGTGATACCTTTTCAGTATGACAGACAAGCTCCTCGCTTTCCTTGATCTCCATTTGCTCCAGTATTTCGTCGTGGTGGCAGAGGAGAACAATTTGCACCGCGCGGCGAAGCGGCTTTTCATGTCACAGCCGCCCCTGAGCCGCCATATCAAGCGACTGGAAGAAATTTTGGGGCTCACCCTGTTCGTGCGGCACACCAGGGGATTGAGCCTGACTGAGGACGGGGCAAAGGTTCTGGAGGTCATCCGCCCGTTTCTGAAATTGCGGGACAGGACATTTCTCCAGTTACAGGCCCTGGCAAAGCCCTTGGCGAAGGTTGTCGCCGTGGGATTCACTACCGCTTTTGAACAAGGTATTTTTACAGAAACAGAAAAGCGGCTGCGGGCCGTATACGGTGAACGGCTGCGGGTAAGCCGGACAAGCTCACCCAAACTGGCGTATGACGTGCGCAAAGGAAAACTGGATGCCGCATTTGTGGCCTTGCCCCTGGATGCGCCGGGGATGACGGTCACACCTTTGCACTACGCTGAACCCCTGGTCGCGGCATTGCCCACGCGCTGGCCGGAAGCCGTGAAGAAAAGCCTGCCACTGCAGACGGTCAACGGCAAACCACTGTTCTGGTTCCAACGGCAGAGCAACCCCGCTTTTTTTGATCACACCAAGAGTATCTTCGCCTATATGAACTATGCGCCTGTCTTTGTGGAGGAACCGGCGGAACACGACGTGCTGCTGGCGCGTATTGCAGCGGGCGAGGGCATGGGACTTTTGCCCGCGTCGTTTGCAGCTATTACACGGGAAGGCGTTGCTTTCGTGCCGGTCGTGAAGGCAGAACTGTTGCAAATCAGACTTGGGATAGTAACATCTCCCGCCGAGACGGCGCTGGCGGAAAAACTTGCTCAAGAATCCGCCATAGGGCGAACCCTGCCATTTCCGAGCTAACGCCTACACCCCGCCTGCTGATTCTGGAAGGCTCTGTTAGCGGAAGTCAGCAGACTGCCGGCTCCAACCCCGTTCCTGTGCCCGTTGCTCCTCCGGCGCTTTGTGGAGAAGAAGGAATTGTCAGAGAAGAACTTGTAACTTTGAGCATTATAACATATACATTAAGAAATACTTCCTGCTGAGGGACGTACGCCTTGCACGCCCCGTGCGTATAACCTCCAACACACGAGCGAGCCATCCCATGAAGCAGCGTATCACACTTGCCTTTCTGGTGCCGGGCATTCTGCTGGCCATGATGATCGTGACGTTCATCATCTACGCTCCGGATTCCCTTGCCGGCGCGGCGGAGGCGAATGCCGCGGCCATGGCGGGGCAGTCGGCGCTGCCCTGGTGGGCATGGCCCATTATTTTATTATTTTTCTGTTTCATTTTAGGAATTATTGCCGTCATGGCCGGCGTGGGCGGCGGAGTGCTCTTCGTGCCATTGGTGAGCGGCTTTTTCCCCTTCCATCTGGACTTTGTGCGCGGCGCGGGCCTGCTGGTGGCCCTTGCCGGTGCGCTGGCCGCCGGACCGGGCCTGCTGAAGCGCAACCTCGCCTCCTTGCGGCTTGTCATGCCGGTGGCGCTCATCGCTTCGAGCTGCGCTGTCGCGGGGGCTGTCCTCGGCCTGGCCCTGCCCGCGAATGTCGTGCAGCTTTGTCTGGGTGGCACCATCATGTTCATTGCTATCCTGCTGCTCTGTTCCAAAAACGTGGCCATGCCCCATGTGGAAAAACAGGATGCGCTCGGTTTGGCGCTCGGCATACGCGGCAGCTATCTGGAGCCCTCCACCCAGGAAGTGGTGGAATGGAAAACCCACCGCACCCTCCCGGGCCTGCTGCTCTTTATCGTCATCGGGATCATGGCCGGCATGTTCGGCCTCGGAGCCGGCTGGGCCAACGTGCCCGTGCTTAACCTGCTCATGGGCGCGCCACTCAAGGTCGCTGTGGGAACCAGCAAATTCCTGCTCTCCATCACCGACACTTCGGCGGCCTGGGTCTATCTGAACAAGGGCTGTGTACTGCCCATCATTGCCATTCCTTCCATCGTAGGCCTCATGGCCGGTTCCTTTGTCGGCGTCCGCCTGTTGGCCAAGGCAAAACCCAAATTTATCCGCTATATGGTGATCGGGGTGCTGCTCTTCTCGGGAGCCAAGGCATTGCAAAAAGGTCTTGGAATGTAACCTGTTCCCAAAATGATCAGGAGTTTCAACATGGCTATGCGCAATAGTATGGATATGAGTCCCGCCCCTTCCAAAGAGCAGATGGCATACGCAGATTTACTGTTCTATGGCTGCTGGGCCGGACTGCTCGTGATGTTGATCACCTACACCCTGTATGTATCCGGCATCCTGCCCCCCCATGTGCCGCTGGAACGCATGCCCGAATACTGGGGTGAAGCCGTTTCAACCTATCTGACCAAAGCGCAGGTGCCTACCGGCTGGGGGTGGACCACCCTGCTCGACCGAGGTGACTTTGTCAACTTTGTGGGAGTGGTGCTGCTGGCCGGCCTGAGCATCTTCTGCTACCTGCGGATCATGCCAGGTCTGTTGGCGAAAAAGGATAGAATCTATTTCATTCTGGCTCTCCTCCAGGTACTGGTGCTGATGTTTGCGGCTTCGGGCATAGTGGGAGCCGGAGCGCACTAGTGTCATATCACGAGGTCAACGCATGCAAGCTTCCCTCTATGCCAACCTGCGCCGTAAAATAATCGTCATCCTGGCAGCCACGGCCATTTTACCGGTACTGTTGCTTTCCACCATCAATTATCTGGAGTTCAGGAAGACCTTTGCCACCGAGTCGCACAATCCCCTGCGCGCCATGGTTTCCAAAAGCAAAAATTCCCTTGAGCTCTTCATGGCGGAACGTAGTTCCACCATCAGTCTGATTGCGTCTGCCTTTTCATACGAGGATCTGGCTGACGCCCGCACGCTCCAGCGTATTTTCTTTGTCATGCAAAAAGAATTTTCCGGCTTTGTGGACCTGGGGCTGATCAACGAACAGGGTACGCTTGTCAATTACGTCGGACCGCACAAAGAACTCTTGGGGATAGATTATTCCGGCCAGGAATGGTTTCACAAGGTCCGTTTCCAAAATCGCTTTGTAAGCGAGGTATTTCGCGGTTTCCGGCTTTTTCCCCATGTCATCATCGCGGTTCAACATGTCACCGAAACGGGAGACAGGTGGATTGTGCGCGCCACCATTGACACGGCGCAGTTCATGAAATCCATGACCGTCGCGACCTTCGAGTCGGACAGCGATATCTTCCTCCTTAACAGAAAGGGAATATTGCAAAGCGATTCCCTGTTCTACGGAAAAACACTTGAACAGTTTCCCATGCCTGTGCCCGTCCAAAGCTATGAAACACGGGTCATCAATACCCACGATCACAATAACGAACCGATACTGCTCTCCTACTGTTACCTTGAAGGTTCGGACTTCGTGCTTGTCGCCATTAAACAGGACGCCAATCCCCTCCAAAGCTGGTTTATGCTGCGCACGGACATCCTGCTTATTTTGTGCATCAGCATACTTGTCATCTATGTTGTGGCGGCTCGAACCGTCGGTACGCTCATCGCGCGCCTGGAAGCAAGCGACAGGGAACGCGAACAGGCCATGCTACAGATGGAACACAGTCAGAAGCTGTCTTCCATAGGCCGCCTTGCCGCGGGCGTGGCGCATGAAATCAACAACCCCCTCGCCATTATCAATGAAAAGGCTGGCCTGCTCTGCGATCTTTTGGAAATGGAAAAGGAATTTCCACGCCGTGAGCATTTTGACAGCAATCTCAAGGCGATCAGCAGCGCCGTTACCCGGTGCCGCGATATCACCCACCGTATGCTCGGCTTTGCGCGGCGTATGGACGTCAAAATTGAGGAGTTGGACGTCAATGCCGTATTGAGCGAAACTTTACTCTTCCTTGAAAAGGAAGCGCAGCACAGAAGCGTCGCTATTATTCAAGAACTCGCGGACGGACTGCCGCACATCGCCTGCGACCGCGGTCAGCTCCAGCAGGTCTTCCTCAATGTGCTCAACAATGCGCTGGCCGCTGTGGAAAACGGCGGCGAGACCCGCATCCGCAGCTCCCTGCACGGCAAGGACGCCATTGCGATCAGTATCACGGACAATGGCACCGGTATGGACGAAGAAACGAAAAAACACATTTTCGAGCCGTTTTTCACTACCAAAAAGGAACAAGGCACGGGCCTCGGCATGTCGATCATCTACGGCATCGTCAAACGGCATGGAGGAGAAATCCTGGTGGAAAGCGAAATGGGAAAGGGCACGACCGTTACCATTATCCTGCCTGTCGGGCATCTGCCTGCTGGAGCATAATATGCAGGATGCGAACTCCCCAGCCAAGCTGCTGATGGTGGATGATGAAAAGGAATTCGCCCTCACCCTGGCTGAACGCCTGAAGTTGCGCGGCTTTGTCCCCAGCGTTGTTTTTGACGGTGAAAGCGCTCTTGAGCATGTGCGTGAGGAGCATTTTGATCTTGTGCTGCTTGATGTTATGCTGCCGGGGATGAATGGCCTCACGGTGCTGCGCCTCATCCAGGAAATGGCTCCCGATCTGCCGGTGGTGTTGCTGACAGGGAACAGCAGTCCCGAGGACGGTATCGAAGGTGTGAAGGCGGGGGCGCGCGCCTATATCAACAAGCCCGTCATCCTTCAGGAACTGCTGTCACTCTTCGCGGAAATCGAAAAGGAACGCCGCCATGCATGATCTGACCTTCCTATGCCGCATTCT
>WRKB01000204.1 GCA_009778295.1 Betaproteobacteria bacterium
TTCGGCGATGTCACCCTTGCCGAAGACGAAGTATTCGCCAAATACGGCGGCAAGATCCCCGCAGGGAGGATCATGGTGAAGGATCGCATCGCTGATTCCATGTTTCAACAGGTGCTGCTGCGTCCCGATGAATACCATGTGCTGGCTATGCCCAACCTCAACGGTGACTATATGTCCGATGCCCTGGCGGCTCAGGTGGGCGGCCTTGGTATGGCGCCCGGCGCCAATATAGGCGACGGGTATGCGCTTTTCGAGGCCACCCACGGCACGTCCCCGAAATACGCGGGCATGGACAAGAGCAATCCGGGTTCCCTCATCCTTTCGGCGGCCATGATGCTGGAATATCTTGGCTGGATGGAGGCCGCCACGCTGATTCGCAAGGGGATCAAAGATGCCGTGGGCGCCAAGATGGTGACGTATGATTTGGCCCGCCAGATGCCGAGCGCCACGGAACTTTCCTGTTCCGGCTTCGGAAAAGCCGTTGTTGAGCATATGTAATGATATAATTTGGAGGAAACACATGCCGGCGCCCCAAAAAGTCGTGCTTGCCTATTCCGGCGGGCTTGATACTTCGGTCATTCTGAAATGGCTCATGACCACCTACGGATGTGAGATAATCACCATGACGGCTGACCTGGGCCAGCCGGAAGACCTTTCCGGTGTTGAGGCCAAAGCCCTGAAAACCGGGGCTGTCAAAGCCTATGTTGAGGATTTGAAAGAAGAATTCGCCAGAGATTTCGTCTTCCCCATGCTTCGCTCCGGTGCGAGTTATGAAGGCCGTTACCTCCTTGGCACCTCTATAGCGCGGCCCTTGATCGCCAAGCGTCTGGTGGACATTGCTCTGCGTGAAGGCGCGGATGCCGTGGCCCATGGCGCGACCGGCAAAGGCAATGATCAGGTGCGCTTTGAATTTGCGGTCAATGCGCTGGCTCCGCAACTGCGCGTTATCGCCCCCTGGCGCGAATGGGATTTGATGTCGCGCACGGCGTTGAACGCCTTTGCTGACGCGCACGGCATCCCCATTTCCGCTTCCCAGAAGCGCTACAGCATGGACAGCAACATGCTCCACAACAGTTTTGAAGGCGCTGAACTGGAAGACCCTTCCGTCGAGCCCCACGAAACCTGCTATTATATGTCCCGTCCCATGGCAACAGCGCCGGATGAGCCGGAATATCTGGAATTGGAATTTGAACAGGGCAACCCGGTGGCTATTGACGGGACGCGCCTGTCTCCGGCGAAGCTGCTCCTCGCCTTGAATGACATAGGCGCGCGCCACGGCGTTGGGCGTCTGGATATGGTCGAAAATCGTTTCGTCGGCATGAAATCCCATGGCGTGTATGAAACTCCGGGCGGAACCATCATTCGCGCGGCACACCGCGATCTGGAAGGCATCTGCATGGATCGCGAAGTCATGCGCATCCGCGATACGCTTGCGCCCAGTTATGCCGCCGCCGTATACAACGGCTATTGGTTCGCCCCCGAACGCGAAGCCATGCAGGCGTTTATGGATGCAGCCCAGAAATGGATCAGCGGGACCGTGCGCGTGAAGCTTTTCAAAGGCGGCGTGTGGCCTGTCGGGCGTAGTTCTCCCAATACCCTGTACTGCCACGATCTGGCTACTTTTGAAGAATGTGCCGCTTATGATCATAAGGACGCGGCGGGCTTCATCCGTCTCAATGCCTTGCGGCTCACTACCTTCGGGGCTATGAGACGCCGCGCGCAGCGTTCCTGACGCCTCCGTTGTTTCGGGTTTTGCCGGCTCTGGATACGCGAGGAGAAGTTGCAGTGAGCAAGAACAAGTCTTGGGGCGGGCGTTTCGCGGCCGGTCCTGCTGAGGCGGTGGCTGAGTATACGCAGTCTGTTTCGTTCGATCGTGCGCTTGCGCTGCATGATATTGCCGGGTCCAGGGCGCATGCGCGCATGCTCGGCGCACAGGGGATACTCAGCCTGGCGGAGGCGGAATTACTCGTCAAGGGACTCGACCGCGTCCAGGAGGAAATAGAGCAGGGCCGTTTTATATGGAAGCAGGAACTTGAGGACGTGCACATGAATATCGAGTCGCGTCTGACGGAACTGACGGGCAATGTCGGCAAAAAACTGCACACCGGCCGCAGCCGCAATGACCAGGTGGGGCTCAGCTTTCGCCTGTTTGTCTCTGAGCGCATGCAGGAATGGCGCAATCTGGCCCGCGCGCTGGCCCGGGTTTTTGTGGTCCGCGCCTCCGAGCATGCCGGGGACATTCTGCCCGGCTATACGCATATGCAGCCCGCGCAGCCGGTTTCTCTGGGGCAGCATTTGCTGGCCTATGCCTGGATGCTGCGGCGCGATGCCATGCGCATGGAGGACTGCCAGCGCCGTGTGCGCGTCTCCCCGCTGGGTGCGGGCGCTTTGGCCGGAACCGTCTATCCGCTGGATCCGCATGCCGTGGCGCGGGAATTGGGCTTTGCCGAGCTATTCGGCAATTCCATGGATGCGGTCTCGGACAGGGATTTTGTGCTGGAAGCCCTTTTCTGCGCCTCCTGCGGCATGATGCATCTTTCGCGTTTTTGCGAAGAAATCATTATCTGGGCGAATCCGGCCTTTGGCTTTGTGCGCTTGCCGGATGGGTATGCGACAGGCTCCTCCATGATGCCGCAGAAAAAAAATCCCGACGTGGCTGAACTCATGCGTGGCAAGGTTGGGCGCGTGTACGGTTCGTTGCTCAACATGCTGACGGTCATGAAGGGGCTGCCCCTGACCTATAACCGGGATCTGCAGGAAGACAAGGAGGCCTTTCTGGATGCGGACGCCACCTATGCGGCATCGCTCGGCATTATGGCCGACATGCTGCGTGAGCTGCGTTTTGATGCGCCGCGCATGCGCGCGGCATGTGCCGGCGGCTTTCTCAATGCCACGGAATTGGCCGACTATCTGGTCGGCAAAGGGATAGCCTTCCGGGAGGCGCACTACCTGACGGGAGAGGCTGTCGCTCTGGCCGAGCAGCGCGGGCTTGGCCTGGAAGATCTGCCTCTGGAGGAGCTGCGGAACATTTGCGGAGCTATTGATGCGGATGTGTTTGCGGCGCTTGACTATGAAGCGGCGGTTCGTCGCAGGGAAAGCGCGGGGGGTACGGGACCTTCCTCGCTGCGGGCGCAGATCGCATGCTTGCGGGAGTGGTTGAAGTCGGATATTGATGTACAGTAACGATGTGCTGGTTTTGACAAGAGAGGAAAGCGTCATGCCCCATCAGCCAAAACCCTTGTTATCCTGTCCGCCCCGGGAGGAGACGGACAATATGCGCCAGTACCAGCGCCTGCTCCGTCCGTACAGAGTGGAAGCGAGGCCCTTGTGCTTTCCCATGCCGCCCCATCCCGTGATCAATGCCCCCTGCTATGACATCGGCGCCGGCGGGTTGTGTGTGGAAGCTTCCAGGTCGTTTGAGATCGGTGAGCTCATGCAGATCCGGGTGCATGTGCCCAAGCTGAATAAATATTCTCCCAGTTTTTTCAAAAGTTATGAAAATGACGCTGAACAATACGTCCAGTGCATAGGCAAAGTCGCCTGGGTGCGATCTTCCGGCGGCAAGTATCTTGTGGGGCTGAATTTCACCGATATCGATCCGGATCAGCGCAAGGCCCTGAAAAACCTTGTCCAAAAGGCCATGCAGGCGCAATCGTGACAAGCCGTTATTTCTTGCCTCTGCCTTTTTCCCACTCCCAGGCAGTGCGCACGATGACGTCGAGCTGTGCGAATTGCGGTTTCCAGCCAAGCTCATGCAGGGCCTTCCGGGCATCGCCCACCAGAATCGGAGGATCGCCGGGGCGCCTGGGTGCTTCTTTCACGGCGATCTTCTCCCCGGTCACGCTACCGGCGCAGTCGATCACTTCCCGCACCGAATAGCCTTGCCCGTTGCCGAGGTTGAAAACGCTGCTTCCTTCTCCGGAAAAAAGGCGCTCAAGGGCCAGGATATGCGCCTGCGCGAGATCATGCACATGGATATAGTCACGGATGCAGGTGCCGTCTCTTGTTTCGTAATCCGTACCGAAAATGCCGATGGTCTTCCTTTCGTCCAGCGCGGCCTGTAACACCAGGGGAATAAGGTGCGTCTCCGGTTCGTGCCATTCGCCTATGCCGGCTTTCCATTCGGCGGGAGCTGCCCCGGCGGCGTTGAAGTAGCGTAGCGAACTGTAGGTCAGGCCGTAGGCGTGGGTAAAGTCCTGCAGCATCCACTCCACATTCAGCTTTGTCCGGCCATAGGGGTTAATGGGCGCCAGCGGATGAGTTTCCACAAGAGGAAGTTTTTCGGGCATGCCGTAGGTTGCGCAGCTGGAAGAAAATATGAAATGCCGCACGTCATGGTCGCGCATGGATTCAAGAAGATTGAGCGTATTCGCCACATTGTTGCGGTAGTACTTCGCCGGGTCGCTTACGGATTCTCCCACAAAGGTAAGCGCGGCAAAATGCATAACCGCGGCGATGCTGTTTGCGGAAAACAGCGCATCAAGCGCCTGCCTGTCAGCAAGATCTCCAATGACATGACGCCCGAAGCGCAGAAATTCCTTGTGCCCGGTCGAGAGGTTGTCGAAGACCAGGACCTTGTATCCTGCGGCTTCCAGGGCCATGGCCGCATGGGAACCTATATACCCGGCTCCCCCGACAATGAGGATATCGTTATGCATGCGGGTCTTCCCGCCGTTATTCCGTTATTCTTTGTCCGGGTTGCTCCTGGTTGTCCGGAGCCTTTTCAAAGTCTACCTGGTTGCGTCCGTTGCGCTTGGCCCGGTACAGGGCCGCGTCCGCCCGGCGCATAATAGCGTCCAGGCTGGTATCGCACGCGCTGGATATGGTCACGCCTATGCTCACCGTATACGGGACCGTGGCTTCGCTGAGTTGGAGGGGACTTTTTTCCATCAGCTGGCGCAGCCGCTCGGCGATTTCTATACCCCGATGCAGGCTCGATTCCAGCAGCAGTACGGAAAACTCCTCTCCACCTATGCGCCCGAGGATGTCCGAATGCCTGAACGTCACCCGCATCTGGCGGGCAAATTCCCGCAGCAGGGCGTCGCCTGTCTGGTGGCCGTAGGTGTCGTTGACGTTTTTGAAGAAATCCAAATCCAGCATCAGCATGGCAAAGGTGGTGCCATAGCGCTTGAAGCGCAGAAATTCCTGATCCGCCTTGAGCAGGAAGTGGCGCCGGTTGTTGAGCGCGGTGAGCGGGTCCGTGGATGCCTGGTATTCAAGGCGCGCCTGAAGGATTTTACGTTCCGTGATGTCGCGCGCAACGCCAAGTACGGCAGGTTGCCCCTGAAAGCCGATCAGGCGGGCATTGATTTCTACCGGAATGGGGCTGTCCGGGCTTGTGAGCAAGGCCTCAAAGGTGCGCT
>WRKB01000205.1 GCA_009778295.1 Betaproteobacteria bacterium
CCGGAGGTCTGAACATGATAAAATTCGCCTGACTCGGCCAGACGCGGCAGCCAAGCTCGCGCAGCCCCCGGCTGAGCGTTTCCCTGCCGCTACGGACAACACGCAGGGTTTCCTCCCGGAACACGGCATCGTCCAAGGCGGCAAGCCCGGCTTCCTCTGCTAGGATATTGACGGAGAAAGGCAGCCGTACCCGCCACAGATAGCCGGCAAGTTGCACAGGCAGCAGAGCGTACCCCAGACGCAGACCGGCAAGCCCGAAGCTTTTTGAAAAAGTCCGTAAAACAGCTATGTTGGAGAAACGATCCAACTCCGGCAGCAGGCTGTTGCTGCTTTCGTCATCCGCAAAATCCATATAGGCTTCGTCTAGCAGGAGCAGACAAGTTGCCGGCAGGTCCAAAGCCAGTTTCCTGAGCTCCGCTACGGGAGGGCAGTAGCCCGAGGGATTGTCGGGCGTGGTTACAAAGACCAGCGCCGTCTCAGAGTCAACAAGTCCCAACAGGGCATCGTAATCGAAGGAAAAATCTTCTCTCAATTTTGCCTGACGCAATTCCACGCCGCAAAAGCGGGATTGCAAGGCGTAGATACTGAAACAGGGACTAAAGGCCACGACATTATGGCGTCCGGGCACGGCGCGCGCGCGAATGAGCAGGTCAATAAGCTCGTCTGAGCCGTTGCCTACAACCACGCGTGCTGGTTCAAGTCCGTGATGCCGGGCAAGCGCTGCCACAAGACGGGGATTGCCCCCCTGGGGATAACGGAACGCTTTGGCCGCATGCCGTTCAATCGCCGCGCGCACCTGTAAAGAAGCACCCAGCGGATTTTCATTGCTCGCCATCTTGATAACATGGCCTAAGCCGTAACGCTCTTGAATTGCATCAATGGAAAGACCGGGCGTATACGGAGTAGCCGCTTCCACTTCGGGGCGAACGCTGTCGGGACCTGTCAAAGACATTGCTGCAATCCCTGTGGTTAAAGCATTTCATGCCTGAGACGCTTACATGACTACGGGCACAGCCCTCCCTGCAAGCATCTTATTGCTGTTAAGAACAAATTCCTAAGCCGGAAGGCCAAAAGAGGCGCGCGTCCATGTCGCGCAAAATGCTATGCGCGCTACCTGGCAGGGCGAATCGTCAGTACGGGCTGTTTCGCGTTCTTGACCACCTTTTCTGCTACGGAGCCGAAAAGAATGCGATCGATGCCTTTACGACCGTGCGTACCCATAACGATCATATCCACATTTTCCTCATCGGCGCGGTTGATGATTTCTTCCGCCGCATAACCAATGAGTACTTTACTTATAACCTGGAGACCAGCAAAGTTTTCCGCGACAAAGGTTTCCATCGACTGTTCCGCGCCGCTTACTATTTCACCCACGAAATTCTCAATCGTGTTCGGAGGAACATGGAAACCGACATATTGACTTAATGAAGGCGCTGTATAAATGGCAATTACCTGGGCGCCGGTCGATTTTGCCAGCATGGCGGCGTACTGCGCCACCTGTCTGCTGTGTTCGGAAAGATCCACCGCACAAAGTATTTTGGTGAGCTGCATACTTCTCTCCCTTAGTATCTTTGTGGAACTACCAAATTACACCGTTTGATCGCAATTTGGCATCACACGGAACGAAAGTCGGCGTTATCCGGCGAATGACGCAGCCGAACATGTAAAACCACCAGGGGAACCATTCGCCTATACCTTGGTATAAGACGATTTTTCCAGATAGACAAGCCCCGTTGACCCCGATAAACTTTTATGGAAGCCTGCAAAGAAGACGGCAAAAAATGCCGCTGGGCGATTATTAGTCCTTTTTATATATTAGCATGTTATAAAAATAAAGCTTGTGGCACTTTTCTTGCTGGATTTTTGGCAAACGCCAACCCTGGAGGCGCTATGAAAGTACGTATGGAACAACTGAATACCCTGCTCCAACAGGAACGAGCCACGCAACAAGCCAAATCCAAAGGAGAAGGTTTTGAAGCGTTGCTTGCCCAGGAGCTTCGGCAGCCGGAAGGTGGCGCGCAGGGCACCCCGCCTCCGCCGCCGGGGGTACAGGCTGGAATGATCAACCAGATGCTTCTGGAGCAGCCTGATCAAACGCAAGCCGCCGATCCGTTGGAAGATGCGCATCAGCAAAGCATACAACAGGCTTCCAGCCTGCTCGATTCCTTGGATGCCTATATGGATGCGTTGTCGACCCGTGGAGCGGACGGCAATCTCAAAGCAGTCTACCCTCTTCTGGAGGGGCTGGAACAGCAGGTGAAAACTCTGAAGCAAGGGGCCGCGCCGCTTGAAGAAAAGCATGCCGGACTCGCCAGCCTGATCAACGAACTTGAGGTGCTGACAACGACCGAAAAGTTCAAATTCAACCGGGGCGACTACATCTGACGTTTTTGCCCCAGCATCGAAATAAAACACCGCGCACATTCAGGGAGTGCGCGGTGTTTTTTATTTGCAAAACACCGCCGCCACGGCCGCCATGGCCTCGCTCACGGGCAACTGCTGAGGACACTTTTCCTCACATTGGCCGCAACGCTGGCAATGGTCGGCCATTTCGCCGGGTTCAAGCACCAGGTTGCCGTATATATACTTGATGTGGCCGCGCGCCGTTTCGCTGTCGGTCAGGTAATAATCGTTGTAAAGCATAAAATTTCTAGGAATGTTCACCCCTTCCGGACAGGGCATACAGTAGCCGCAGCCGGTGCAGCCCACCTTGATCCTGTTTAAGAAAGCATCGCGCACAAAGGCCACAGCCGCTTCGTCAGTGTCGGTGAACGGTTCGACGCCGCAGGCAATGTTCAGGTTTTCCTCCACCTGCTCCATGGCGCTCATACCGCTCAAAACCACAGAGATTTCCGGCTGGTTCCAGAGCCAGCGGAAACCCCAGTCCGCCAAGGACCAGGCTGGCCGGATCCCGGCCAGATGGGCGCGCAAGGCGTCAGGCATCTGGTTGATCAGAAAGCCGCCACGCAGAGGTTCCATGATCACCAGTCCCATACCTTTACGAGCCGCCAGTTTTACGCCTTCCTCGCCAGCCTGATAAAACCGATCCAAATAGTTATACTGAATCTGGGCAAAGTCCCAATCGTAGCCTTCCACGATCTCTTGGAACACGGAAAAGCGATCATGAAAAGAAAAACCCACATGACCAATCCGTCCATCCTTGCGCGCCTCTTCAAAAAAGCCGGCCAGATCCGCCTGTTTCATGGCCTCCCAATAGCGGGCGTTCAGAGTATGGGCGAGATAGAAGTCAATGTGCGAGGTTTGCAGGCGCTTCAACTGGAGATCAAGAAAACGGTTCATATCCGCCCTGGTATTGACGAGCCAGGAAGGCAGCTTGGTAGCCACTTTCACCTTTTCCCGGTAACCGTCCGACAGGGCCTTGCCCACCAGCGGTTCGGAAGCGCCCGGCTCGAAAACTCCTTTGGCGCCGTGATACGGCCAAGCCGTATCCACATAATTGACGCCCCGGTCAATGGCTTTGCGGATCATGGCAATAGCCAGATCCTCGTCGATGCGGGAAGGATCCGGACCGGCAACGGGCAGGCGCATACAGCCAAAACCCAGAATAGAAACAGATTCGCCGGTCTTACCCAATATACGCTGTTTCATGGCTTGTCCCTTCCGGTGTCTGAAAATTTACAGGATACATTCGCGGCTACATATTTCGTTGTATGTTTTTACGCTCCCCGGACAGACAATGCAACCGTCATGGCTCACCGCCGCACAGGCGTAAGCGCAATTCACTTGCGCTGACAGCGACGGAGCGCGCGTCTCAAAGATACTCTGCTTTAGCTGCCATAAATGTAGCGCGCGCAATAGGGATGAGCACCGCTTCCCCCATCTTTGACGCATCTGAAAAAAAACGCTATCGCACGGGCATGAAAAAATTTTTTATTACTGTAGTGCTACTGCTTTTTGTGGTGGGCATCTTAGGCGTGAGCGCCGTGTCTCTGGCTTTTTACTGGATTTCACGCGACTTGCCGAACATTACGCGCATCGCGGATTTTCAGCCCCCCCAAGCCACGGTCGTTTTGGCGCGCGATGGATCCACTCTGGGACAATTTTTTCATGAAAAACGTTTTCCCGTCCCGCTTTTGCAGATATCGCGCTATATCCCCCTGGCCGTACTCGCCACGGAAGACGCGGAGTTTTACCAGCATGACGGCATCAGCCCCAGGGCCATCCTGCGCGCAGCCATCGCCAACTTCCGCAGCCGCACAGGCGGCCAGGGCAAACAGGAAGGCGGCAGCACCATCACCCAGCAGATTATCAAACAGCTCATTCTGACCCCGGAACGCACCTACGAACGCAAGATAAAGGAAGCCATCCTGGCCTGGCGTGTGGAACGCCATCTGACCAAGGATGAGATTCTCACCGTCTACCTGAACCAAATCTTTTTCGGCAACAATGCTTATGGAGTAGAGGCAGCAGCGCGGGTATATTTCGGCAAGCACGCCACTGACATTACCCTGGCCGAAAGTGCGATCCTCGCCGGTTTGCCCCAAGCGCCGAGCGCCTATAACCCCTTTCGGCATCCGGACGCGGCCAAAACCCGCCAGATGCATGTACTCAGCCGTATGCGCACGCTTGGCTGGATTTCCGAGGCTGAATACCAACAAGCCGCCGCTGAACCTTTGGTGTACTGGAGCATGAACGAAAATCCCGTCCGGGGCGCTGGCTGGTATCTGGAAGAGGTGCGCCGTCTACTCGTCGACATGTTCAGTGAAGAGAACATGCGCCGCGCGGGCATCAACTCCCGCCTCTATGGCGAAGACTTTGTCTATGAAGCGGGTCTGACCGTGGAAACAGCCATGGAACCGGAACACCAGGATGCTGCCGAGCGTGCCCTGCGCAGAGGATTGGAGGAACATGCGCGCCGCTATGGCTGGCTCGGACCTGTTGAACACATAAACCTTGCCGACAAAAACGCCGTGGATGCCCTGGCCAAAAACCAGAAAGATTTTACCCCGTATGATTTGGCGGGAGAAGCCTGGAGCAAGGCTCTGGTCACGGTGGTGGAGCAGAAAGGGGCGGAGGTGCAGCTTGGTGATTATAAAGGGCACATTGACATCAGGCAAATGTCCTGGGCGCGTGTACCGAATATCAAAATTGCTGCCCAGAACGCCCCGGCTGTCCCCGATGCGCGCAAGGTGCTCAACCCCGGCGATGTGGTCTGGGTGTGCGCGGTCACGGAAAAACAAATAACTACCGGGCCGAAGGGCAAAAAAATAGAAACAGAAGTTCCTTTCGATCCCGCCAATATAAGTCCGAAGACAGTCATTCAGCTGGCGCTGCGTCAATACCCCGCCGTTCAGGGCGCACTGGCCTCGGTGGAAACTCAGACCGGGGACGTGGTGGCCCTTATTGGAGGCTACCAATTTGGCGAAAGCCATTTCAACCGGGCC
>WRKB01000206.1 GCA_009778295.1 Betaproteobacteria bacterium
CGATTATTGACGAAACCAGAACCGGCACGCGGATCGTGGATGTGCAACGCTGCGTCGGTTGCCGCCTGTGCCAGAACGCCTGCCCTTGGGGCATGATGAGCTTCGACGAGGAAAAAGGCACGGCCACCAAATGCTTCCTCTGCAACGGCGCGCCCAAATGCGTCAACGCCTGCCCTTCCGGAGCGCTGCGCTTCGTACCATGGTGCGACCTGACCAAGGCGCCGCCGCGCGTGCCGCTGCTCGCTCCCATCCCGGCGGCGGAACAGGCCGCCGGCTGCATCGCCTGTCACAAGTAACTCCAAACAGTTTTCATCTTGAGGGAACCATCATGGCTGTGAAATATGGCGGCTGGGCCGGGCAGGTGCTGCGAGTGGATCTGTCCACAGGCGCGATCACGAAAGAAAACACGATCGAACGCTATATGGATATGCTCGGCGGCACGGGCATCGGTTACAAGGTGTTATGGGAAGAAACCGATGCGGAAGTCAAAGCATTTGACCCGGCCAATAAAATCATTTTCGGCGTCGGTCCGCTGGCAGGCACGGGCGCGCCGTGCAACGGACGCACGGCCGTCACCACAATTTTCCCCGTCTGCTGGCCCAAGGCACTCACAGCGACCGGACATATGGGCGGCACCTTTGCTGCCAAGCTGAAATACGCCGGATTTGACGCCGTAATTATTGAAGGCCGGGCAGACAAACCCGTATGGCTGCATATTTGCGACGGACAGGCGCAACTGCGTGATGCGCGCCATATCTGGGGGCAGGGCATACCCCGCACGGATCAGGAAATCAGCCGGGAAATCGGCCCGGACTGTTCCGTGGCGGCCATCGGCCAGGCGGGCGAAAACTGCGTGCCCATGTCGGTGATTATCAATGCCAGATCGCATTCCGCCGGAGGCGTAGGCGCGGTGATGGGGTCCAAGAATCTCAAAGCCATTGCCGTGCAGGGCAGCCGGCCGGTGTATATTGCGGGTGATAAAGGCAAGTGGGAAGAACTCATCAACCTGCACCTGCGTCTGCTGGGCGCGAACAACCAGCATGTGGTGCCGAGTTTTCCCAGCCCCAAAAGCGAGTATTACCATCCCGGCTCCCGCTGGAACGGCGCACCCGGCAAGCGCTGGGGCGCGGCCGATCCGCCGGTGCAACTCACGGACGACATCTATTCCCTGAACCGCATCGCCTTTCGCACCAACAGTGCGGCCTTTTTCCTGGGCGACAGCGCCTGGAAATATACAGTGCGCGGCAGCGGCTGCCACAGCTGCCCGATCCGCTGCCACACCATCATCAAAGACCCTGGCATGGCCGCCAAATACGGCATCCGGGAAATAGCCCAGAATACATGCAGCGGTATGAACTTCGGACGCACCTTCTTCCCCTCTCTGCTCCATGACCGGGGCGACGCCGCGCGCGAAGCCTGTATCATGGGCATGTATCTCGCGGATGATCTCGGCATCTGGTGCAACTACGGCCAGTTGCAGCGCGATTTTATCCGCCTGTACAAGGAAGGAATTTTCAAGGCGAAACTTGGCGCGGAGGAATACGCCTCCATCCCCTGGAAGAAATGCGACGAGGGCGATCCTACCTTGCTCATGGACATTTTGCCGCGCATTGCCGAAAAACGCGGAGAGTTCGGCACGGTGCTCGGCCTCGGCACGGGCTACATGCTAGAACAATGGGGGCTGGATGAAAAACTCTGGGGCGCGGACCCCGCCACCGCATACTGGAAGATGGGCCATCCCAAACACCACGCCAGCGAAGACGACGGCCAGTGCGGGGTGATCATCAACACCCAGTACAACCGCGACGCACAGTGCCATTCGCACTGCAATTTCGTGCGCAACGGCCTGCCCATACATGAACAGAAACGACTGGCGGAAGGCATCTGGGGTTCGCCCGATGCCGTGGATGCCGTGGGGGATTACACACCGGTCAACATCCACAAGATGAAACGCGCCAAATGGGCTATCTTGCGCAAGGAACTACACGACAGTCTCTCCCTGTGCAACTGGATGGGGCCATGGGCTGCTTCTCCCCTCAAAGAACGCGGCTACGCAGGTGACGATACCCTGGAGTCGCAACTGTATTCCCTGGCCACCGGACATCACGTTTCCCGCGACGAATGTGACTTCATCGCCGAACGAATCTTCACGCTCCATCGGGCTCTGACCATCCGGGGCATGAACGAACTGAACATGCGCGAACGACACGACCTGTGTCCGGACTGGATTTATACGGATAAAAACGGCAGGCCAGCCTTCAGCAGGGGCACCATCCGCATGGATAGGGCGGATATCCGCTCGGGACTTGATATGTTCTATGAGCTGATGGGATGGGATAAAGCCACCGGCGCGCCCAGGCGCGACACCTATGTCAGGCTGGGGCTCGGCAAAACGGCCGCCGAACTCGATGCGCGAAACCTCGTGCCGAAGACATGAATACCACACGCATGCAAACAAGCACGCCCGCCCTACGTATCCGCCAAGCCTGTGAGGAAGGCCGCCTGCTCGCCAAAAAGGAACTGCTCCAGGCATTGGGGGAATGTCCGGCCGCGCCGGATGCGTCCGCCCCTTCTCTTGAACAGTTTGAGGAGGAAATCCGAACAGCACTGGCCGAAAATCCGGATCTGTCCATCGTCTACGGTCCGGACGGCGAGGAATTCTACCGTTGCGTAAGCCTGATGAGCGCGACCTACGCCGAAATCCTGGCCGGGAAAAATATGCCCTGTCTGCTGATGGCCGAAACCGTGCGTAAAAACTCCAAAGAATATCCACGCCCCATAGCCCTGGACATCTTTGAATATCCTCCCTTCGATTTGATTCCGGAAAGCATAGAGGCCTGCCTGCGGCACATGGCCGCAACTGCGGATTTCGACGATATCAATTTCGTGGAAAGCTCCACGGGTACGGTGTACCTGTATTCAACAAAATACCTCGACCACGATTACGCCGCTTTTCTTGCTGAACGCCTGGATGTGGTTCTGGCGTTGAACCCTTAAACGCTCTCTCCGGCGCGCCGCTGCAACAGTGCGCCGCCTATGATGCAGCATAGCCCTACCACGGTGGCGCGAGCTATGTCTTCGCCCAGCACCAAAGCAATCCAGCACAGGGAAAGAAAAGGCGAGAAAAAGGCCAAGCCGCCCGTGCGTGCCGCGGATGAGGTTCTGCGTAACGCGTTCATCCAGAGCAGAAAGGTCAGGCTCATTTCAAAAAGTCCCACATAGACGGCAGGCAAAACAGCGATCGAGAAGGCGGGCAGCGAGGAGAACAGGATACAGGCCAACGTCACCCAGGGCAGCCCGAAAGCAAAGTGCAGAAACAAGGCTGCAGAGGGAGGCAGCGTGTTTTTGGCGCCGGCTATCCAGTACCCTGCCCAAGCCAGGGTGCTGGCCAAGGCAAAAAGCACGCCGGTGAGCGTTCCTTCGGCAAGACTGCCGATATCCCCGCCGGTCGCGATGATCAGCACGCCACCGTAGCTGACGCACAGGGCCACGATGTCGCGTGCCGTGAGGCATTGCCCCAGAAAAGGCCCGGACAGCAACGCAAGCATGATGACCCAACTGTAATTGACGCTTAAAGCCACTTGCGCGGGCAACCGCGTGTAAGCCTGAAAAAGCAAAAGATAATAGGCCAAGGGATTCAATAAGCCCCACATAGCGCAATCCAGCAGCTTCCGTCCGGGCAGTTCACGCAGGAAGGCGAAGCCTCCGCTGCTCTTTTGAACAACTCCGAGCGCTATAAAGGAGGTCCAGGCGGCAATGAGCAGAAGCTGGTAAGGGTCGAGCCGGGCCAAGGCGAGTTTGAAGGCGGTGGCTACCGTGGACCAGAGAAGTATGGCGCTTGCCGCGAGGATGGTAGGATGCATCAAATGACCTCATACACCCGGCAGAAGATGTTGTCATAGACAAGGCGGAAGTGCTCGGAGAGCGCCGGGGTTCCCGGGGGGCTGATGAGAAGCTGCACCATGAGAGAATTGTAAAGCCGCTCGTCAACCACGAGTTTTTCATCGGTGACGCGGTTGAAGAAAAAATGGATATTACGCCGTTGCTCGAAATAGTTGCGACGCGCCTCCTCACCCGCGTCAGGATTTTTGTCCAGCCATTCTCTGATATAATCGCGGCGGCTGAATTTTCCGTCTTCGAAGACGTTGATGGTCGAAGCAGAGATGGCGCTGTTTGCCCCTTCCACCAGGACTTCACCCTCTTCAAGCTGGTAGGTAAGTTGCTGGGGGATGATGCTGATTGCCGAACCTATACCCGTCTGCTTGACAAAATCCCAGGAGCCGAAGGTGGTGACCCAGAAACCAAGGCGCAGCATTTCAAAGCTCACGACGATAAATTGCCTGCCGGGCGACTGCACCAAGGGGGTTTGAGGAGAGCGTAGCGTTTGCATCAGCTCCTCGGCGCCCACATTGTCAAGACCGTCGAAAACATCGCCAGCCTGATCGTTTTTTGAGGCGGTGTATTTGATGAGTTGGCGGGCGAAACGCGGATTGTCCGTGGCAAAAACCGCAGCTGGCAGATAGAGCGAAGGGCCGCCATGGATGGCGCCGTCCGCTATGACGTGCCGATGGGCGAAGTGTTGGGCGGCATAGCCCCAATCCCACCACAGCCAGAGAATCGCGTCATCGGGGCTTACAGCGTGCGTGCGCACAAGGGCTTCGGCATGGCGGCGGTTAAGGATGGGACCGCCCGACAGGTCGGGGATAAGTTCCGCCACGGGTGTGCCCAAAACAGCCAGAAGCACAAGCGAGGCCGCGAAAGCGGACCAGAAGCCGCGCACTTCAGAACGCAACAGACCATGCACCAGGAAATTCAACCCCAGAGTGAGCCCCAGGGCGATCGCAGGAGCGCCAAACATAACCATGCGCCCACCCATTTTCATGCTCAACAGACCGAGCGCGGCGAGCGGCAACAGAAACAGAGCGCAAGGGCGGCGTATTATGGCCAGCCCGAAGCCGACAAGCCCCATGACAGACACAGCCCCCCAAGGATGGAAATAAAAGAGCGTTTCGGTCAGGGTCAGATCCTGCACTTCGATGATCGACTGGGCTACGGATGGAAAGACAAGCTGTACGCCCGTAGCGTCGATTTTCAGGTCACCCGCTTTTTTGATATAACCCGCAAGGTGTCCTGCCAGAATTTCAAAAACGTCCTGACTGAAGAAAAGGGCGAGCGTCAGGCAGCATAGCCCGGCAATGACGGGAGGGCGGGTGAAAAACGCGGGGGAGGGAAGCCGCTTGCGCACTTCCGCAGGCGCATCCTTGACGATGTCCTGCAGGCAAAAGACAAGGGTGAAGAACAGGCCGGGCAGACCGGCCAAGGCAGGCAGGCCATACAAGATGGAAGCGAGCAGCATGTAGAGGCGCTGACCGGACGGAGCCAGCAGCAGACTCAGGCAGGCCAGGAGCAAGGTATTGTACCGGGCCAGAT